>JASBTO010000084.1 GCA_030148365.1 Kangiellaceae bacterium | reverse complement strand
CCTGAATGGTGACGGCAAGGATGACATCGTCTGGCGCCATGCCGGTTCAGGCAGCAACTACCTGTGGCTGATGAACGGCGCCACCGAGACTCGCCACGCCCTGCCCCGGATCTCCGATCGCGACTGGAAGATTGTCGGCACTGGTGACTATAACGCTGACGGTAATGCCGACCTGCTCTGGCGCCATGCCGGCGACGGTCGCGACTACATCTGGATGATGAATGGCGCGACCCGGATGTCCTACCAGTCCATCGGCAAGATCTCGACCCGCTGGGATATCGTCGGCACCGGTGACTACAACGGCGACGGCAGGGCCGATATCCTCTGGCGCCGGGACGACGGCAAGGACTATATGTGGCTGATGGATGGCTACGACAAGGTCTCCGAAAGCTGGATAGATGCGGTCAGCAACAGCTGGGACGTGACTCACTGACGGCCACTCCCTGCAGCCGTATATGGCTGCAGGGAGTGTGCTTTTAGCCTGAAGGTTCGAGCCTCGTGCAAATCCAAGCCGTCTGGCGCATGACGATGGTGCGGGCTATCTCTGGCTGATGGATACCTTCGAGCTGATAGAGCGCCGGCCGCTGGCGACCATCAGTCCCGACTGGACGATTGCTCGCTAGCCCGAAAAAAAGCCGGACAATGTCCGGCTTTTTTTATGCTAGTCCGCGAAGGCCAACTCCACGCCCTTTTTCAGTCCGATACCCAATTTTCGCCCATCGTTGGAAATCTTCAGGTTGCGCGGAGAGGTAATGGACGGGATTGAAAAACTGATCTTGAGTTTTTCGGTTTCAAAGTCGGCGGGGTCAATGATCAGGTCCTGATCCCGGGAGTCTGCGGCAAAGACCAGTTCCCGGTACTGCTCGCCGTTCACCAACACCGTCAGCCTTACGGCATCCGCGTCCACATTGCTCAGGTACTGATCGAAATAGCCCACCAGAGGCAAGCGGATCCGCGTCATCTCGTCGGTGTTGCGGATCTCGATTAATGCCTCTGTGCTTTTTGACCAGACCCCCCACTCTTCCCGGTAATGCCAGCCTTTTTGCAGGTAGACATTTTCCACCAGGCCATATTTCTTGATTTCTTTCTGGTCGGCCACATACAGAATTGAGACCACGCTGGCGACGACCGGCAGCATAATCACGCCCGCCCAGGCGCTCCGGGGCACCCGTGCCAGCCAGCCGTTGCGATGGACCTTGCCAACACGCTTGATAAAGTCCCGCGCCGGCGTTTCCAGGAACCGGTAAGAAAGCCAGGCCACCAGCCACACTGCAGCCAGCAGAATCACGCCGGAGAGAACACTGTTTCTCGGGATTAAATCATGCCTTCGCAACATCCAGAATACCGGGATATGCCACATGTAAACCGAATAGGAGATATCGCCAAAATGACGGGCCAGGCGCGTGCTCAGCAAGCGCGCCGTGAACCCCTTGTCTCCCGCCAGCCCCAGGGTGACAAAAGGCGCGAGCAGTACCGTGTAGTGAACCCAGCCGATATCCAGGACATCGCTGAGCAGGATCAAGACGAAACCGAGGACCAGGAAGTCTGCATACCGGGCGCAGAGCCGGAAAAGTGCGTTCTTGTGGGCAAAACAGAAATACACCAGATAACCCGCACTGAAGCCCAGAATGCCCCGGACAATGGCGACCCAGTAGCTCTGCCAGGCGACATTGGAGGCCTCGCCAATTTTCAGCAGCCGCACATCGTAGTATTCCCGGAACATCAGGAATGACAGATACATGGCTGCGAGGGATACCACCGCGACCACCAGGGCGTTCTTGTTGCGGGTACGGTTCAGCCCCAAATAGAGCAGCGGAAAAACCACCAGATAGCAAAAGACTTCGATGGAAATCGACCAGGCCGGGAAATTGATGAAGGAACCGTTGCCGACAATGGGCCAGTCGTTATACATGAACAACTGGGCCCAGAATTCCTGCTGGAAAAGTTCCATCGGATAATTGGGGCCGATCCGGTGCAGGACGAAGAAGTAAGTGCTGAAAATCAGGGTGACGAAATAGAGCGGGAAAATTCTTGCGAACCGGGCCACCGCGTACTTCCGGAAGTTAATCCGGTTTTCTCCGGCCCGGACATAAACATAGGCCAGGGTAAAGCCGCTGAGCACAAAGAACAGGTCCACCGCACTGCGATGCCAGTGATAGAGTTCCTTGCCCGGCTCCAGGAAAAGAAAATACTTTTCCAGACGTACATGAGCAAAAAAAACGACCAACGCGGCGATACCGCGCAGTCCGGTAAGTGCGTGCAGTTGTTTCACAAGCCTTGCTTTCTCTTTGAATTCAGTCTGTTATCGACTCGGCAACAGGCCGTCCCGGTCAAACTTTGCAGCGCATTATAGAGAATTCAAGCCGTTTTCGCACCGTAAGGACTGTGACCCCGGTCTCCTAACCGACAGCTCGTCAGCGGC
>JASBTO010000078.1 GCA_030148365.1 Kangiellaceae bacterium | reverse complement strand
CCGCACCGGCAGGGATTTTTGCTTGCTTTCCTGGGTCGGAGTCTTGGACGGTCGGTCGAGAGCTATACCGCTTTCCTTGATGAATGAAGTGGTGACGATAAAGAATATCAACATGATAAAGACGATGTCGAGCATCGGGGTCATATCGATGTTGGCTTCATCTGCTTCGTGATGGCGTTTGCGCATAAATCTGTCCGGTAATAACGGTAAGCCGCCGGATTATTGGCGGTTTACGGGAAAAAGTCGAGGATATTGCCAAATATAGTCAGTATTCGGCGCTGCGTCCAGTGGCGGACGGTCCATTGTAATTAGTCCACATTCAAGTGGCCATAGGCGTCACCGGCCCTGATCCACCGGCTCATGGCCCATTTCTCGCCGCGGATCACCGGCTGGCCGGCATGGCGGGACATGGGGTCGACACTACCGTCCGGCAGGACATTGTAGAACAGCAGGGCGGCGCCTTTCTCCGGCACGACTTCCAGCCCGGCGTTGGGGAAATAAGTGCCACCGCCTTCCGGAACCCGGTTCAGATAGGTGAGCAGGGTGGCGACTCGCTGGCCGCCATAACTGAGAGCTTCGGAGTTGGCGAAAACCTTGGGATCGAAATAATCAAAGTGGGGCTTGTACTCTTCGCCGGGGCGGTAGCGCAGGATCAGCAGATTCTCGCCATTTTCGACCGGATGGTGGGAGTGGGCGGCCAGCCGGCGTTCGATATGGTTGATGACCAGATCGCGGATTTCCGGCTGGAAGCGGGTTTCGTGGCTGGTCCGGATTTGCATCTTGACCTGACCTTGCCCGGGGGTGACCACCTGGGAAGGTTTCAGGTTTGGGGCCGCCAGGTTCATCAGGTGCCCGGCCTCGTCGACGGAGACAATATTGCGCAGCAGGAAGGCCCGTGGCTGCCAACTGACGACTTCCACCGTCACCGACGGCAAAGGAGTGTCGAAGGACTCCGACGGCATGTCGATCTGTAGCTTGCCGCCTGCCAGCTCCCGGGCCTGGTTGGCAACCGCGGGATCGGACTCCGCTGACAGCCGTGCGGCTTCGTCAGCGGCGCCGATAAAGCCGAGCCCGGCAGCCTTCAGGTACAGGGCAATCGCTTTGCCGGGGTCTTGCGGCAAGGTGTGGCCGACCTCATAACGCCAGGCCAGCGCTTGCAGAGCACGGGGCGACTGGTGCGCGGCCGCGGCGGCAAAACACTGGGTGGCCTTGACCGGGAAGGCGGCACCGCCGATGCCCTGCTCCAGACAGTAGGCCAGCTGGCACAAGGCGCCCGGATGATTGTCTTTCGCCGCCTGTTGCAGGTAGCGTCGGGCCTGCTCCGGCTGGAAGCGCTCGCCGCGATGGCTGGCGTGCAGTTCGCCCAGATGATAGGCCGCATCCAATATGCCTTTATCGAGGGCTCTTTCGAGCAGCGTGCGGGCCTTGTCGAGATCCATCGGTACGTGGATACCGTGGGCATTGAAGGCGCCAAGGGCGGATAGGGCCCGGGGATAGTCATTGTCCGCGGCTTTTTCCAGCCAGTGACGGGCCTGCTCCGGATCCGGCGCACCCGCCTGACCGCCAATCAGGGCGAGAGCATATTGGTATTGGGCACGGGCATCGCCGGCATCAGCGGCAGCTTGCAGGGTGGACAGATCGGGGCGCGGGTCAGTCATGGTGTCTCAGAAATCTCGACAATCAGTAATATTGATCAGGAAGCGGCCTACGGGTTACCGCTGACAGTGGGGGCAATATACCGTGGACCGATTGCTGACGCGAATTTCCCGCAAGGCACTTCCGCAATTCACGCAAGGCTCAGCCCCCCGACCGTAGACATTGAGTTGCTGGCTGAAATAGCCCGGCTTGCCATCGCTGCCCATAAAGTCCCGCAAAGTGGTGCCGCCCTGCAGAATGGCCTTGTTGAGTACTTCCCGGATGCGGCGGGTCAGATGGGCATATCGCGCCCGGCTGATGCGCCCGGCGGCACGCAAGGGGTGAATGCCGGCCAGAAACAGGGCTTCATTGGCGTAAATATTACCAACGCCGACGAGGATGCGGCTGTCCATGATGAAGGATTTGACGGGCATTTTCCGGCCGCGAGCCTTGCCGTGCAGCCAGTCTTCGGTGAACTCGTCGCCGAGGGGCTCAGGCCCCAGATGCCGGATCAGCTCATGGTCGGACGGATCGCCCGGGACCCAGAGCAGGCAGCCGAACCGGCGGGGATCCTGGAAACGCAGGCAGAGGCCGGAGTCGAGTTCGATATCGAAATGATCATGCTTGTCCGGCGGCATGCGGGTCTTGCAGAGCCGCAGGCTTCCGGACATGCCGAGATGGATAAGCAGGTGGTCGCCGCCGAGATCCAGGAGCAGATATTTGCCGCGCCGGTCGACCGAGCGGATCACCCGGCCCCGGGCCCGCTCCGGCAATGCCGGAGGGATCGGCCAGCGCAATCGGGACTCGCGGATCCGGACCGCGCTAATGGTCCGGTCAGTCACCTGCTCGGTGATGCCGCGCCGGGTGGTTTCGACTTCAGGCAATTCAGGCATGAAAGTAATCGCAATTACCGATTTCGGAGGCGGTTATTGTGCGGTCTCACGCCGGGCAATTCCAGCTTGCCTTGCCCGATGGCTGCCGATACCATGATGGAGTTAATTCTCCCCAGGCAAATTCATGACCTTTCTCTACGAACATTTATACGGGCTGATCGAACTGCCCTGGTGGGGCTACCTGCTCCTCGGACTGGTACTCACCCAGATCAGCGTGCTCGGCGTGACCCTGTATCTGCATCGCTGTCAGGCCCACCGGGCCATCGAGATGCACCCCATCCCGGCACATTTCTTCCGCTTCTGGATCTGGATGACCACCGGCATGCTGACCAAGGAATGGGCCGCCGTGCATCGCAAACATCATGCCCGCTGCGAAACCGAGGGAGATCCTCACAGCCCCCAGGTCCTGGGTCTGCGCAAGGTCATGCTGGAAGGCGCCGAGCTCTACCGGGATGCCGCCGATGACACGGAACTGGTCGAGAAGTACGGTCAGGGCACACCGGACGACTGGGTTGAGCGAAATCTCTACAGCCGCTTCCGTTTGCTGGGTGTCAGCCTCCTGTTTGTGATTGACCTGGTATTGTTTGGCGCGCCTGGTATTACCCTCTGGGCTGTCCAGATTGTCTTCATGCCGTTGTTTGCCGCTGGCGTGGTCAACGGCCTCGGCCATTACTGGGGCTACCGTAACTTCGAATGTCCCGACGCGGCACGGAATATTATCCCGATAGGCATTTTTCTGGGCGGTGAAGAACTGCACAATAAC
>JASBTO010000066.1 GCA_030148365.1 Kangiellaceae bacterium | reverse complement strand
ACGTGAACTCGCCCTATGGCATCACTCTCGCGCACAACGGTAATCTGACCAATGCCGGGCAACTCAAGGAAGAGTTGTTCAAAACCGATCGCCGGCACCTGAACACCAATTCCGATTCTGAAATCCTGCTCAATGTACTGGCCCACGAGCTGGAGCAGACCGGTCATCTGCACCTGTCCCCTGAAGACATTTTCACCGCGGTCGGCCGGGTCTTTGAACGATGCCGCGGCGCCTATGCCGCGGTCGCGCTGATTAACGGGTACGGCCTGCTCTGCTTCCGCGACATCCACGGCATTCGCCCGGCCGTACTCGGTGAGCGACAGACACCGGAAGGCACTGAGTACATGGTGGCCTCTGAATCTGTTGCTCTTGATACCCAGGGCTTTGAACGGATTGGCGATATCAAACCGGGAGAAGCGGTCTTCATTACCGAAGAGGGCAAGTTGCACCGCAAGGTCTGCCATGCGCCGGTCCGCTTTACGCCCTGTATTTTCGAGCATGTCTATCTGGCCCGGCCGGACTCGATGATCGATAACATCTCGGTCTACAAGGCGCGCCTGCGGATGGGCGAGAAGCTCGGGGAGAAGATCGAGCGGGAATGGCCGGATCATGATATCGATGTGGTGATTCCGATCCCGGATACCTCGACCACCAGCGCCATGGAACTGGCACACCACCTGAATCTGAAAATGCGCCACGGGTTTATCAAGAACCGCTACATCGGCCGCACCTTTATCATGCCCGGACAGCAGCAGCGCAAAAAAAGCGTGCGCCAGAAACTGAACGCCATCGAGCTCGAATTTGCCGGCAAGAATGTCTTGTTGGTCGATGACTCGATTGTGCGCGGTACCACGAGTCAGCAGATCATCCAGATGGCGCGCGAAGCCGGCGCCCGAAAGGTTTACTTTGCGTCAGCGGCGCCACCGGTCCGGTACCCCAATGTCTATGGTATCGACATGCCCGCGGCCCACGAACTGGTCGCCCATGGCCACACCGAAGAGGAAGTCGCGAAGATCATCGGCGCGGACCGACTGATCTATCAGGATATAGATGCCATGGTGGAAGCTGCCCGGGAGGGCAATCCCCATATCAAGGAGTTCGATACCTCGGTATTCTCCGGTCAATACGTCACCGGCGATATCGACGAGCGCTATCTTGCGCGCCTGGAACAGGACCGCAATGACATCGCCAAGCAGGGCTCCGGCGCCGAAGAACCGGAAACTTCGCAGGTCATGGACCTGCATAACCAGTGATGGCCTGTCGATGATCAGGCATCTGATGCGGGGCACCTTGCGTCTGTGTGGCTGGAAGGTGGTCGGAGAATTACCGCCGTTTCCTCGCTCGATTTTTATCATTGCGCCCCATACCTCCAACTGGGACTTTTTCTGGTTGCTGATGTTTCGCTTCTGTTACCGCCTGCAGCCGGCATTTCTTGGCAAACATACTTTGTTCAAGCCGCCCATGGGGTGGTTTTTCCGGATACTGGGCGGGATCCCGGTGGAGCGCTCCCGCGCCCATGACGTGGTCACCCGCATTGCCGGCATTCTGGCGAGCCGGGACCGCATCCAGTTGGCACTGGCACCGGAAGGGACGCGCAGCAAAACCGAATTCTGGCGCTCCGGCTTCTATTTCATTGCCATGAAAGCGAAACTGCCCATCTGCCTGATTTTTATCGATGCGAAAACCCGACGCCTCGGTTTTGGTCCGATCCTGTTCCCGAGTGGCGATATAGACAAGGATATGGAGCTGATCCGCGGTTTCTACGACAACAAAACCGGCATACGGCCGGAAAAGAAGAGCAGCATTCAGTTGAAATCCGCCCAGCCCTGACGGTTGACCGCCAGTCAGGTAAACCGCGAAGCGGATCGGATGGGGAAACATTGAGCAGAGGGGGATACCATCAACTACCTTGTGCGTCTGTCGGCATACCTGTTACTGGCTTTTTGTGGCGCTCTTGACGCCAGGACTCCCTTGCGGCTTGAGCATGTTACCGTACCGGAAGGCTTGTCCCAGAGTACCGTCTTTGCCAGCACCCAGGACGCGCGCGGCTTCATGTGGTTTGCGACCCAGGATGGTCTGAACCGCTTTGACGGCCATCATATCCGCACCTGGCACCATTCCTCCACTGATGATAATTCCATAGCCCACAACGAGGTTCTGGTCATGCTGGCCGATAGCGCCGGGTACCTCTGGCTGGGCTACCTGAACGGGCTCGACCGCTTCAACCCGGAGACCGGCCAGGCCACGCACTTCACCCCCCGGCTCCGCGCTGCGGCCAATGCTGCAGCCCTGGAAAATCCCGGCGATCAGGTGATCAGTGCGCTGCAGGAAGATGCCAACGGCAATATCTGGGTAAGCAGCTCCAGTGGGTTGTACCGGTATGACCCGGCCAGCGCGGAATTTTCCCGGGTCGCGATGCCTGACACTATCAGCACTTTTCCCGCTATTTCTCTGGCGGGTCGGGAGCGGATCCATCTGGCGGCAGGCCACTGCCTGTACGAGATCTCCGACGGCGACTCGGTCCTGCAAAACGCCTGTCTCGACGACCCGTCGGAAAATCTGACCAGTCTTGATACCGATGGCCAAATCCTGTGGGCCGGGGGCCGGCAAGGCCTGTATCGCTATGATCTGTCGGAGCCGGGATTCCGGCGGTTTCCGCTGACGGACGCCGGCTCCGACAAATCCCGATACAGCCGGGTGACCGATATTCTGTATGGCGACGATGTCATCTGGATCGGCACCGACAGTGGCCTGCGCCGCTTTGATCCGGATGCGGAATCCATGGAGCAGTTTCAGGTTGATTTCGGCGATCCCGACGGTTTGGTGAGCCAGACCATTAATGATTTGTTCCGCTCCAGGGATGGCGTCGTCTGGATTGGCCACGACCTCGGAGTCAGTCGCTTCAGTCCCCGCGTGGCAGGCTTTGGTCACCAGTTTACCCGGGCGCAGAGCGGCAAGTTCGGTGCCGACAATATCGTGTCCGCCATTTTGCAGGCGAAAGACGGCAACATCTGGGTCGGCACGGCCCATCATGGAATTTTTATCCAGGACCCGGACACGGGTGCGCTGCGTCACCTGCAGCACGAGCCCGGAAACCCTGACTCCCTCGGCGATGACCGGGTTCTGGCTCTGCTGGAGGACTTCAGCGGACGCATCTGGATCGGAACCGGCAAGGGCATTTCTGTCTGGCAGCCGGAGGGCCAGGGCTTTCACCACATTACCTTTGCACCGGCCACCGGGGAGGGAGCCGCGCAAAATCGCGTCTTTGCGCTCTATGAGGATCATGCCGGCGGTATTCTGGCCGGCACCCAGACCGGTGCCTGGCGTCTTGAGGAGCCGGATTCCGGTAATCTCGCCGGCAGCCGCTTTGTCCCCCTGGAAGGGTTGCCCGAAAGCTTTCTGGATTCGCTGCTGGCCGTCGAGACCATCTATGAAGATTTGCGGGGGAATCTGTGGCTTGGCGGTTCTGCCGGCCTCGCGGTGCGCCCCAGTGGCAGTGAAATTTTCGAACATTACCGTCATGATCCGGAGCGCGAAACCAGCCTGAGTGACAACGAAATCAATGCCATCTACGAAGATTATGATGGCAGCCTGTGGGTGGGAACGACTGCAGGACTCAACCGCGCCTGGCAGCCGGAACAGGGTGGCCCTTACCGGTTCACCAGAATTACCGAAGCGGATGGATTGGTGGACGACTATATCTGCTCCATCCTCGGTGATCGCCTCGGTCACTTGTGGCTCGCGACCAACCATGGTCTGGTCCGCTACCACCCGACGCGCAACCGCTTTGAACACTTCTTTTACTCGGACGGGCTGCAACACGATGAGTTTTTCGTCAATTCGGCTTATGACAGCCGCGATGGCTCGCTGTTTTTCGGCGGCGTCAACGGCTATAACCATTTCCAGCCGGAGCAAATCGGTAACGTCCGGGGCTACCCTGATCTGGCGCTGACAGAGGCAAATGCATCCGGTCGCGAAATTCGTCTGCCCATGCAGAAGGTCGGGCAGGTGGAGCTCGAAATCGGCATTGATGAATCACTGGTCAGCCTGGCCTTTTCGGCCCTGGATTACTCGACGCCCGAGATCATCGAATACCGTTATTTGATCACACCGCTGATGGATCAGTGGCTGGCCATGGGACCCAGGCGCACCATGACCCTGGCCGCCCTCGCGCCCGGCAGCTATCGTATTGATGTTCAGGCCCGCCACAAGGGCAATGACTGGCCGCAAGAATCCTTCAAGGTGTTTCTCCGCAAACAGGGTGGCTTCTGGCAGCAGACCATGCCCTGGCTGTTGCTTGGGGTTACTCTGGTATTGTTATTGACCCTGGCGCTCTGGCTGTGGCGACGTAATCTGGTGCTGCGCAATCATACATTGCGGGAGCAATTGCAGGCCGAGCGGAAAGTAAGAGTTCGGCTCGAAGATGCCCGTCAGGAAATCGAGCTCGAACAGGTCAAGCTGGAAGATGAACTGCGGGATCGGGACTTCGAAATTTCGGGTTTGAGGCGTGAAATGGACGAGCAGTCCTATCTTGACGCGGTCACGGGCCTGCGAACGCGGGAGACTATTTTACAAGGCCTGGAGCAGCAATGCCGGCATCTGCTCGAAAGCTGGCAAGGCAAAACCGGCGGCGATCGGGAGTTTCTGAGCTTCCTGATGATCGACATTGATGATTTTTCATTCATCAATGAGCACCATGGCATGGTCGCCGGGGATCATGTGCTGCATCAGGTGGCGGAGACCTTGCGGAGTGCGTGCTTTGGAGAAGATGTGCTGGTTCGCTGGCAAGGTCAACGATTCCTGGTCGTCGCGCAAATGCGGGACCTTCAACATCAGACGTTTCTCGCCGAGCGCATCCGGAATTTTATCTCGGCGCGCAAATTTGACCTGGGTAACGGCAGCAAAATTGACATCACCTGCAGCGGCGGATTCAGCTCCTATCCATTTGTAAAGAATGCGCCCGCGGCGCTTGATTGGGAGCAGGCCATGGATCTCGCGGAGCAGGCGCTGAGCATCGCAAAAAACAACAGCCGCAACGCCTGGCTCGGTATCCGGGCCAACGAGGCGACACCGGTCGCAGAGCTGCCCGCGAAACTCGCATTTGAGCTGGGCACCCTGGTCAGCAAGGGGGAGGTGGATGCCGTTACCTCCATCCCGCAAAGCAAGGACATCAACTGGAGTCTCTGACATTATCAATTTCATGAATCGCAAACTGACCCGGCTCTGTGCCCTGGTGGCGCTGATGGCGTCCATGGTGACGCCACAACTGTGGGCCTTCACGCCTCCCGTGCGCACGCCGGAAGCTCCAGCGGCCAGGCAAGATGCAGAGAAACAAGCTGCGCCCATCATTGGCTACGAGAGCATCTTCCAGCCGGTGGTCGCCAGCCGGGGTATGGTGGCGTCCGAAGAAGCGGTGGCCAGCGCGGTCGGCGCCGACATGCTCGCCCGGGGAGGCAATGCCGTCGATGCCGCCGTGGCAGTGGCTTTTGTGCTTTCCGTGACGCTGCCGAAAGCGGGAAACCTGGGCGGGGGAGGCTTCATGTTGGTGCACCTTGCCGAGACCGGCAAGACGCTGACAATCGACTACCGGGAAGTGGCACCGGCGCTGGCCCACCGGGATATGTTTCTGGATGCCGACGGTAATGTCGATAAACATCGTATCCGGAAAAGCCATAAAGCCGCCGGCGTGCCCGGCACCGTGGCGGGCCTGACCCACGCCCAGGAGAAATACGGCAGTTTGCCGCTGACCCGGGTGATGGCGCCGGCTATTTCCCTGGCACGGGAGGGTATCCCCGTCAGCCGTCATCTGGCCGCGGATCTGGACGCGCGCCGGGACCTGTTGCTGGCCAATCCGGAAGCGGCGCGGATATTTTTCAAAGCCGATGGCAGTGCCTACCAGGTGGGGGAGTTGTTGCGCCGGCCGGATCTTGCCAGCAGTCTGGAACTCATTGCCGAACAAGGCGCCGATGCTTTCTATCGGGGTGAAATTGCCCGCAAACTGGTTGCGGAGATGGAGGCGCACGAAGGCCTGATTGGCGCCCGGGATCTCGCCGCATACCGGGTGGTGGAGCGAGCGCCCGTGACCGGCAATTATCGGGGTTATGAGATTGTTTCCATGCCGCCACCGTCCTCCGGCGGCATCCATCTGGTGCAGATGCTTAACGTGCTGGAGCAGTTTCCGCTCGCCAAAACCGGGTTAAACAGCGCCGCCAGCGTCCACCTGATTACCGAGACCATGAAATACGCCTTTGCGGATCGCAGCAAGTATCTCGGCGATCCGGACTTTGTGAAGGTACCCCTTGCCCGGCTGACCTCGAAA
>JASBTO010000061.1 GCA_030148365.1 Kangiellaceae bacterium | reverse complement strand
CTTCGATAAACCGGAGATCGGAAATCAAATCCGACTCTTCCAGACCCTTCCAGACGGCCGCCAGCCGCTCCGGGCTCTCCGGGTGGGTGGGGCCCATTTCATGTAACAGGTAGTCCTTGTGGCTGATCAGCACCGCGCTCACGGGGCTCCCCCGGCTTGCTGCTCCAACAGGTGCTCGAGATCCAGCATTTGCACAGCACCCATGGCCGCCTCGAAGGCGCCTTCATGACACAGCCCGCTCACCAGTGCCTGCTCCCAGGCCAAGTGCGCCTGTTCCAGCAAAGCGGCCCGAACGGTCCCGGCCAGCGCCAGTCGCTCTTCTTTATTGTCGTTGATTGTCATTTCTCCCCTCCCGAATGCCTCCGCGGGGTCAGTGTAGCACCGACCCCGGCCGATTTTCAGGGAGGTAAATAGTTCATAGGCATCACGGATGAAGGCCGGTAATAATCATCGGGGGGCAAGCTGGTATCCGGAGACCGCATTGAAAGGGCACAAGAAAGGCGACAATATTCTGTTCCACTCGTCGACGATGGCGATCGGGACTTTTGATTTACCGGTAACTGACCACAATTTCCACGATACCGGCCCGATTGGCGGCTATCTTCTGGTTTTTCCCAGAGAGCCCGTCATCATTCGCCACCTCGACAAGCGCCCGCGGGTCGCCGACCACAACACCATCATGTACTACAACCGGGGCCAGGAGTACGTCCGCGACCCCCTCTCGCCCTACGGCGATCTGTGTGACTTCTTCGGCTTTGCACCCGGATTGATATTTGAAACTCTGGAAAGCCTGGCGCCGGGCCTCGCCGCCAGCGACTCGACGCCGTTTCGCTTGCCCGCCGGCCCCTGTCGGGCCGATCTCTATCTACGGCAACGCCGGCTGGTGCAAACTCTCGCACAAACCCCGGACCCGGATCCGCTAATGGTGGAAGAGCTGGCGCTCGGCATCCTCCACGACTCGCTCGCGGACGCCGCCGACTCCTGGCAGCCCGCCACCCCTGAGGCCGGGGGCACCGCTCGCAAGCATCGGGACATGGTCCATCATGCCCAGTCCATCCTCGGACGCCAGTTCCACGAGCCCGTATCCCTCGCCGCTCTTGCAGCGAAGGTCTTTTCCTCTCCTTATCACCTGTGCCGGGTATTCAAACAGGTTACCGGCCAGACGTTGCACCAGTATCAACGCCAGTTGCGGCTGCGCGCGTCACTGGCCCGCCTTGCCGAGCCGGCCATGACGGCGACGGAAGCCGGTATCGATCTCGGTTTTTGTAACCCCAGTCACTTCTCCCAGGCCTTTCGTCAGGCCTTCCGGCTGACGCCACGGCAATATCGCGCCGGTGTGAATAATGCACTCTGAAACCATTCGAGCAAGATTTTAACAGTTGCGATCTCCCTCCCTGCCTAGTCTGAGGACGATTTTCACGGAAATTGCCCATCGGTAAGGAGAAGTTCATGAGCAAGAAAACACTTGCAGGGACCGCGGCCGCAGTTGTCGCCAGCCTGTTATCAGTATCCCAGGTCGCGGCTAAAGGCGAGCCCGTCTATCTCGACGCCAGCATGGCGAAAGAGGCGGCCAGCCTGAAAGCCAGCGAATTCGACACCCAACTCTGGCAGCGCCTGAAAAGCCAGAATGCCGCCCCGGCCTCGGCCAAGGCCCCCACTGAGCAACTCGCTTCGGCGCTGTTTGTCGAGCCCGACGTCGAAGTCCTGCTGACGGTAACCGGAGAGCAGCCCGGCGACGCTTTTGGCTGGGTGGCGGAGGACATTGGTGATATCAACGGCGACGGCGCCAGTGATTTCATCACTACCGCGCCTTTCTTCTTCACCAACCTGCCGTTTCCCGCCGGCAAATTTTATGTTTATTCCGGGGCCGACGGCGTCTTGCTGAACAGCGTGGTCAGTACCGGCGTGCCGGTGCTGGGCTGGAGCGCCAAATCCGCCGGCGACGTCAACAACGACGGGGTGGGCGACTATATTGTCGGCTCCGCCAGTAGCGCTGCGGTCTATTCGGGCGCTGATCACTCTTTATTGCACATGTGGTTCCAACCCGGTGAGTTCTTCGGGTCGGCGGTCGACCATGCCGGCGATCTGAACGACGACGGCTTTGAGGATTTGCTCGTCGGGGCACGCTATGCCAGCTACAACGG
>JASBTO010000056.1 GCA_030148365.1 Kangiellaceae bacterium | reverse complement strand
GCAAGGAAGTGCGGGACGAGACTTCCGATCTGGGCGGTACCATGCGTCTGGGCGCGCAGCCGAGTGAACTAAAAGCCGGTAGCCTGGCTCACAGGATCTATGATGCCGACGAAATTTCCGAGCGCCATCGGCACCGTTATGAGGTCAATAACCTGATGGTGCCGAAACTGGAAGAAGCCGGTCTGGTGGTCTCCAGCCGTACCCTGTCCACCAATCTGGTGGAAATGGTCGAGTTGCCGGAGCACCGCTGGTTCGTGGCTTGCCAGTTTCACCCCGAATTTTCGTCCACCCCCCGGGACGGGCATCCGCTGTTCAATGCCTTTATCGAGGCTGCGGTGACCTACCGGAAAGACAAAAGCGCCTGAAGGAGGTCGTTATGAAGTTGAATGGAACCCCGATAGGCCTTGAGCAACCCTTTTTTCTGATTGCCGGGCCCTGCGTGATCGAGAGCGAGCAGTTGGCCCTCGACACTGCCGGCTATCTGAAGGAAATCACCGGACGGCTGGGCATTCCCTTTGTCTACAAGTCGTCTTTCGACAAGGCCAACCGCTCCTCCCACGAGAGTTTCCGCGGGCCGGGCCTGGAAGCGGGCCTCAAGGTCCTGCAAAAGGTCAAGGACCAGATCCAGGTGCCGGTGCTGACCGACGTCCACGAAGACACGCCGATTGACGAAGTTGCGGCGGTGGTTGATGTCATGCAGACCCCGGCCTTCCTGTGCCGCCAGACCAACTTTATCCAGCGCGTCTGCGCCGCCGGCATCCCGGTCAATATCAAGAAAGGCCAGTTTCTGGCGCCCTGGGACATGGGCAATGTGGTGAACAAGGCCAAAGATACCGGCAACGAAAACATCATGGTCTGCGAGCGTGGCGCGTCTTTCGGGTACAACAACCTGGTCTCCGACATGCGCTCACTGGTCGCCATGCGTGACACCGGCTGCCCGGTTGTCTACGACGCCACCCACTCGGTGCAACTGCCCGGCGGCCAGGGCACAAGTTCCGGCGGCCAGCGGGAATTCGTACCGGTTCTGGCACGGGCGGCCATGGCGGTCGGCATTTCCGGACTGTTTATGGAGACCCATCCGGATCCGGCCAATGCCAAGAGTGACGGGCCCAATTCATGGCCCATGTATGAAATCGAAAAACTTCTGACCACCCTGAAGACCATTGACGAAACCGTCAAACAGCAGGCGATGGTTGAACAGGAACTGACACGTTAAGCGAGGGCACCACCAGATGGCAAAAATTGCGGATATTATCGGTCGCGAAATTCTCGACTCCCGGGGCAACCCGACCGTTGAAGCGGAAGTAAGACTGGACAATGGCATGAGCGCCTATGCCTGCTCGCCGTCCGGCGCCTCGACCGGTTCCCGGGAAGCCCTGGAGCTGCGGGATCAGGACAACAGCCGCTACCTCGGCAAGGGCGTCAGGAAAGCCGTCGACAATATCAATACCCGCATCAAATCCGCGCTGGTTGGCCAGGATGCCTCGGATCAGGGCGCTATCGATCAGGCCATGCTGGATCTGGACGGCACGGACAACAAGGCCAGTCTCGGCGCCAATGCCATTCTTGCCGTGTCTCTCGCCAATGCCCGGGTTGCGGCCCAGGCCGCCGGCGTGCCCCTGTATGAGCACATCAGCCGCGACGGCAACTACGCCATGCCGGTGCCGATGATGAATATCATCAACGGCGGCGCCCACGCCGACAATAATGTCGACATCCAGGAATTCATGATCATGCCCGTCGGCGCGCCCAGCTTTTCCGAAGCCCTGCGTTACGGCGCGGAAATCTTTCACGCGCTGCGCGACGTGCTTAAGGCCCGCGGTCTCAATACCGCCGTCGGTGACGAAGGTGGATTCGCGCCGGATCTGGCGTCCAACGAAGAAGCCATGGCGGCGATTGTCGAGGCGGTCGAAAATGCCGGCTACAAGCTCGGGGAGGACGTGGTGCTGGCCCTTGATATTGCCAGTACTGAATTTTACAAGGACGGCAAATACCAGCTGGCGTCAGAGAACAAGTCCCTGACCAGCGCCGAGTTTACCGAGTACCTCGCGGACTGGGTCGAACGTTATCCGATTGTCTCTATCGAAGACGGCATGGCGGAAGACGACTGGCACGGCTGGAAACTGCTCACCGACAAAATCGGCGACCGGGTACAACTGGTCGGTGATGATCTCTTTGTCACCAACACCAAAATTCTCCAGCAGGGCATTGATCAGGGCGTCGGTAACTCGATCCTGATCAAGGTCAACCAGATAGGTACCCTGACGGAAACCCTGGCGGCCATCGACATGGCGCACGAGGCCGGCTATACCGCAGTTATCTCCCACCGTTCCGGGGAGACCGAAGATACCACCATTGCCGATCTGGCGGTGGCGACAGCTGCCGGCCAGATCAAGACCGGCTCCCTGTGCCGGTCGGATCGGGTCGCGAAATATAATCAGTTGCTGCGGATCGAAGCGGCGCTCGGGGATGGCGCGTTCTATCCGGGCGTCAAGGCGTTCCGTCACTAGTTCCGGAAGGGCGGGGTGTCAATGCTGGAGATTTTTGTCATACTGACGGCACCTGCAGCCAATTATCCAACATTATGAAGTGGATAGCGCTGGTTCTTACATTGCTGCTCATCAGCCTCCAGTACCGCCTCTGGTTTGGCCAGGGTTCGGTACGGGAGCTGGATAGGCAGCAGGTCGAGATTGCCGAGCTGAAAAAGAAGAATGCCGAATTGCGTCTGCGCAACCAGCGCATCCTCGCCGAAATCCGGGATCTCAAGCAGGGCACCGACAGCATTGAAGAGCGTGCCCGCAATCGCCTGGGCATGATCAGGGATGGCGAAGTCTTTTTCCGGATCCTGAAAAAATAATTCCCATGAGCCGCGCGATCCCGGGCCCCGTCTTGGCCGTTGTGCCCGCTGCCGGGATCGGCGCCCGCATGAACGCGGAAATTCCCAAGCAATATCTGAAACTCGCCGACAAAACCATTCTTGAGCATTCCCTCGACCGCTTGTTGGCGGTGCCGGCCATCACGCAAATTGTCGTCGCCCTGCATTCCGGGGATCGCTACTGGGAGCAATTGCCCTGCAGCCGGAATGCCCGCATCGTCACCGTTACCGGCGGCGCCGAAAGGAGCGACTCGGTGCTCGCGGCCCTCGGTTATCTGGCGGCGGCGGGAAGGCAGGATGACTGGGTGCTGGTTCACGACGCGGCCCGTCCCTGTGTCCCGGTGGCGGATATCGAACAACTGTTGGACAGCCGGGATCGGTTTCCGGACGGCGCCATACTGGCTGCCCCGATCACCGATACCGTCAAACGCGGGGATGACCAGTGCCGGGTGGAAACCACCGTCCCCCGGGAGTCCCTGTTCCGGGCGCTTACGCCGCAACTGTTCCCGCGGCTGGCGCTGCAGGAGGCTCTTGCTGCCTGCCAGCGGCAGGGTATCAGTGTCACTGATGAGGCCTCTGCGCTGGAACATTCGGGACAGCGGCCGGGTCTGGTGATGGGCTCGTCCGCGAACATCAAGGTGACCCGCCCCGAGGACCTGCCCCTGTGTCTTCACTTTCTGGCCGGAGGGGAAGCGGGCTAGCACCAACCGGCACGGGTTCCGGATCGGATTGCCAACCCGATACGTTTTTGAGGAGATAACCTTGACTTATCTGGTGGAAATGGCAATGTAGACACCAAAGAAAGCACCGAGCCAAGGTGTATTGCGCTAATTTAACCAATTAAAAAAAGTACAAATTATGAAGCTTTCAAGGTCCGGGGAGTCGGGGTTCAGTTTGCTGGAAGTTCTGGTCAGCACCGTCGTTATTGCGGTGGGTGTACTGGGCTTTCTGGCACTGCAGGTCTCTGCAATCAACTCCAATCAGAACGGTTATTTTCGCGGTCAGGCGACAGTCGTGGCCGACGATATCATTGCTCGTCTGAGAGCCAATCGTCCCTATACCGGCACACTGGACGCCAGTGATGCCAATGCCTATTCGGCCGGAAACTACAACAACTGTACCGCGACGCCACCCGGTGGCCGCTATTGCTCGGTCTACAGCGGTAAAACCATGGTCGAGTGCGATATGGAAGAGACCGCGGCTTTTGATGTCTGGGAAATCTGCCGGACCCTGAATCCTGATCCCGCGCTGGAGTCGATACTGCCGGGCGGAGAACTCTATGTCGACTGCAATGATCAGGACACCACGGACGCCGATGCCTGTTCGCCGGGATCCAGTTATTCGGTGCTCGTCTACTGGCAGGGTATTACCGAGCGGACCGACGTCGGCCAGACCGAAATCGCACTGAACGCGCGTTGCGCCACATACGGCACGGCAAGCGCCGGTAAAACAGCCGCCGAGCTGGCGGAACTTGACTGCCTGATTATGGATATAGTGCCATGAACAAGACTGTCTCACTGCCACGCAAGCAGACGGGTTTCACCCTGCTGGAAGTCCTGATAGCCAGCGTTCTCGGGCTGATCGTCATCGCCGGTATCATCGCCTTGCTGACCGACTCCCGGAGTACCTACCGGGTCCAGGAGAGTATCAGCGAACTCCAGGAAAATGGTCGTTTCGGGCTGCTGATCCTCAAGAAAAACCTGCAACAGGCGGGCTGGAAAGACCCGGGGCCGCTGGAAACCGAAATCGGCACGCTGCCCGAGCATGTATTGCTCGACGGCGCCACTCTTGAAGGCGGGGCCGCAGCGGCCAATGACAGCATCAAGGTCACCTTCAACGGTACAGCGGACTGCACCAACACCGCGGTGGCGGACGGTGTCGTGGAAAATACTTTCTCGGTGGTCGGTACCAATCTGGTTTGCACCGGCAAGGCGGGAGGCGCCCAGACGGTGCTGGAAAACGTCGACAGTCTGCAGTTTCTGTACGGCATCGACAATGACAATGACGGCTCCGCGAATTTCTACGCCGAGGCCGGCAGCATAACCCGGGACACCGTGCATGAAGTGGTGTCGGTGCGTATTGGCCTGCTGCTGTCTTCCAGCGGTACGCCGGCGGATGAACAATCGCGAAGTTTTCAGGTGCTCAACGAAAGCGCCATTACCTTTACGGACAAGAAACTGCGGCGGCTCTATACCACAACGGTCATGCTGCCCAACAAACCAAAACAGATTTAATTGTAACTGACTAGCTTAGGGGAAAGACGGATGTTTCAGACTCGTCAATCAGGCGCGGCGCTGGTTGTGGTGATGGTGATTATGTTGATCATCACCATAATGGGGGTCAGTGGCATGAAAATGGGCCTGTTCCAGCAACAGGCCTCGACCAATCAGCAATTGGCCTACACGGCCTTCAATGCGGCCGAGAGCGCGCTCGATTCGTTGATCAATGAATATACTGCCGGCGACGTGATATTTCCCAATATTACCAACGACAAGCATGCCTATTGCGCGACTGCGACCGGTGACGTTGCCCAGGACGCTGCCTGTAGCGGCGCATCTCTTGATGGCGCCAGCAAGGTCACCGGCGAGGCAACCGTAGAATATTTCAGTTGCGGCGAGTGCGCCAACTTTACCCGCAACATCGGCAGTACCCGTGGCGCCAAATGCCACATCTACAAACTTGAAGGCGAGGGCCAGGTAACGGATCAGGCCAATACCACATTGGAACAGTGGACTTATGCCGAGGGTCCCTGCCTCTAGGCTGCGGGATCGGACGTACATTGCAACTTTTCGGATGGGGACAAGGTTTATGGGTTCTTTAAACAAACTGGGCAAGGCGTTAACCGTCACCCTGTTATGCTCGCTGGCGGCGACGCAACTCGCGGCGGACGATACCGAGATCTATTTTGCACCCAATGATGATCTGGACTCGGCACGGCCAAACGTATTGTTCGTGTTCGATGCCTCGTCGGCCTCCAAAGGCGGCACCATTGACGTTGACGGCGTCAAGTACAACCGCTTTTCGGCGACCCAGGAAGCCATGTACCGGGTGGCGGAAATCTTCCAGGATTTCAAGGATGACAACGGCAAGCCCGTGCCCGCCAATGTTGGTCTGCTGCCCTTCCGCGGCTCCAGCGAAGGCGCGGATGCCGACGTGGTGTTTGCCCTGAAGGATCTGCTGGAGACAGCGCGATACGATGACTTCAAAGCTGAAGTCGCCGATATCGCCCAGGGAAACAATACGCCGACCCTGACCGCGATGGTCGAGGCCGGCCGCTATTATCTCGGCGAAGGTCTGGTGCAGGGTGATGCCGCGGTTATGGACGTCGAGGCGACGTCGATCCCCCACGCGTCGAACTCGAACGGCACCGCGCCGAGGCTCGAGACGGCGTCCACGACGACCATGGCACCGGCCTCGTTCGCGACGCGCGCGAGCTCCTCGATCGGCTGGATCACGCCCGTCGAGGTCTCGCTCTGGGTGAGGAGCACGGCCTTGACAGGATGTTCGGCAAGGGCAGCGGCCACGTCCGCGGGGCGGATCTTCGCGCCCCACTCGTACTCGATCGTGCGGACGACCAGTCCGTGCGA
>JASBTO010000046.1 GCA_030148365.1 Kangiellaceae bacterium | reverse complement strand
CGCACAGTGTTGATTGAAAAGCCGCCGGGCCTTTGGCTATAGTGGTTCCATAATCACAATTGAGTTCCCTTATGGACAAGCCTTTCACGCCCTTCCGGCCCCTCATGGCCCTGTCGATGATGTTCCTGTCCGGGCTGCTGCTATGCAACACCTCCCTGGCCAGCGATAGTGAGCAACCTGCGGATGTCGCTACCCATGAGGAACAGGCCCAACCGGACTCCCCCGAGCAGGACCCGCCGAGTGTGGAAACCCTGCCCCTTGAAGAACTGTCCGCCTTTGCCGATGCCTATCGCCAGATAAAATCCAGCTACGTGCGCGAGGTGACCGACCAGAAGCTGCTGGAAAGCGCTATCCGGGGCATGCTGTCGAGCCTCGATCCCCACTCGGCCTACCTGTCGGATCGGGAGTTTGAGGATCTGGAAACTTCCGCCACCGGTGAATACGGCGGCCTCGGCCTGCAGGTGGAAAGCCAGGACGGATTCATCCGGGTCATCACGCCGATGGACGACACGCCCGCCGAACGCGGCGGCATCCAGAGCGGCGACATCCTTATCAAGATTGAGGGCAAGCCGCTCGCGGGCATGCCGGTCGAGGAAGTCCTTGAGCAGCTGCGCGGCGAACCGGGCACCGACATTGAGCTCGGCTTCATGCGCGAAGGTCAGGGTGAATACGAGTTGCGCCTGACCCGGGAAGTTATTCGCATCACCAGCGTCCGCTCCCGGCTCCTGCAGCCGGATATGGGCTATATCCGTATCAGTGAATTCCAGCGCCCCACCGACAAGGAAGTGATCTCGGCACTGGAGCAGCTGGTCAAAACCAATGAGAACCCGCTCAAAGGGTTGGTGCTGGATCTGCGCAATAACCCGGGTGGCGTGCTGGGTGCGGCGGTCGGCGTCAGCGACGCCTTCATGCAGCGCGGCCGGATCGTCTACACCCAGGGTCGCTCGGATGAAAGTTATCAGTCCTTTGACGCCACCCCGGGCGATCTGCTCAAAGGCGCGCCTATTGTCGTATTGATCAACAATGGCTCGGCATCGGCATCGGAAATTGTCGCCGGCGCCTTGCAGGATCAGGGACGGGCCGTTTTGCTCGGCACCCGCTCCTTCGGCAAGGGCTCGGTGCAGACCGTGCTGCCCGTGCATGGCAATGCCGTCATCAAACTGACAACCGCCCTCTATTACACGCCGAGCGGCCGCTCAATCCAGGGCCATGGCATTGATCCGGACATCGAGGTGGAACAGGGCAAGCTGGTCGTCAGTCCGGGCCGCCGGGAGTTCCATGAGGCGGACCTGCCCGGCTCTCTCGCCAACGGCAATGGCGACACGGCACCGGAAGTGACCGACAAGGATGAAACCGTGGAGCTACAGGAGCCGGAAAACGACTTCCAACTCGATGAAGCGGTGAAAATCCTGCAGGGCATCATCCTGCTACAGCGCAAGGTGTCCTGATTGGTGAAATTGCTGCTTGTCACGCTGTTGCTGGTTCCGCTCAGCGGTCCGATCAGTGCGGAAATGTCGCCCACTCCGGTGCAGAAAGTCACGCCGGCATATAAACCCCGGGTGGCGATTGTTATCGATGATCTGGGCGCCAACCTGAAGGCCGGCGAGCGCTTGCTGGATCTGCCGGTGCCCGTCGCCCTGTCCATCCTGCCCTATACCGAACACGCGACCGAACTGGCGGAAAAGACCCGGTCGCGGGATTGGGATGTCATGCTGCACTTGCCCATGGAACATGTCGGCGTCAACTGGCGCCAGGCACCGGGCGCCCTTCGGACCCACATGCAGTACGAGGAATTCCTGGCGGCTTTTCGGGCCTCTCTGGACGCTCTGCCACAAGCCACTGGCTTCAACAATCATATGGGCAGCCGGATCACCCAGAATCCCCGACAAATGCGCTGGCTGATGCGTTCCGCCGGCAACCACAATCTGTTTTTCCTTGACAGTCGCACCACGCCCAATACTGTGGCGGAAAAGGCCGCTGCCGACGCCGGTCTGCGCAGCGCAAGGCGGGATGTATTTCTCGACGATGATCCGGACCCCGTCGCCATCCACCGGCAGTTCGAACGTTTGCTGAAACTGGCCCGCGAACAGGGTAAAGCCATCGCTATCGGCCACCCCTATCCGGAAACCCTCGAATATCTGGAGACGCGGCTGCCGGAATTGCGTGATGAATACGAGTTTGTGAAGATATCGGCGTTGCTAAATAATACCTAGTGAGGAACACAGATTTCTGGCAGAATCAAAAAGATAGTAAATTTGGGGACACGATTCGCGGACTTGCGAAGCGGTACCTTGCGTACCGCTGACAGAGATCCTGCGACATTAAACAGAGACAACATTTTTCAATCGGGAATCAAAAAACTCTATTGGCTGGAGGCTAACATGAAGGATTATTTGCGCATATTCTTGATTTTCACAGGATTTATGGGGCTCGTTGCCTGCGGCGGAGGCGGCGGAGGCGGTGGCAGTGACCCCGCACCCCCTCCTCCTTCCGGTGGCAAAATCACCATCTCCGGTAAAGCCACCTACGACAATGTTCCCCACAATACCACCACCAATGGCCTCGATTTCGCGGCCACGACCGAAAGCCCGATCCGGGGTGCAACCGTTGAAGCCGTGCAGGGCGGCAGCGTGGTGGCCACTGATGTAACCGACGCCAATGGCGACTATTCCGTCGAGGTCAACGACAATACCGCGACCATCATCCGGGTAAAGGCAGAGACCGTCATGACCGGCTCCCCCTCCTGGGATATTTCCGTGGTCGACAACACCAACAGCAAGGCTCTCTATTCAATGGAGAGCAGTCCGACCGCCTCAGGTACCAACGATATCACCCTGGATGTCAATGCCGGCTCCGGCTGGGGCGGCTCAGGTTACACCGGTGCCCGGGTCGCCGCACCTTTCCACATCCTGGATCGCTCCTATGACGTGGTGCAGAAAATTATCGGCGTCGACAGTGACGCGAACGTTCCAGAACTGGTGCTCAACTGGTCGGTCAACAATGTCCCGACTTCCGGCGATCAGACCATAGGCCAGATAGGTACCACCTTCTATCAGGCGGGTGAAATCTTCGTTCTAGGCGCCGAGAATACTGATACCGACGAGTTTGACGGCCATGTCCTTATCCACGAAGCCGGCCATTATTTCGAAGACAAGTTCTCCCGCTCCGACTCGCTCGGCGGCCCTCACAGCACGAGCGAGCGCCTCGACATGCGCGTCGCCTTTGGTGAAGGCTTCGGCAATGCCTGGTCGGGCATGATCACCGATGATCCCATTTACCGGGACTCGTTGGGCGCCAGCCAGGCGTCGGGATTTGCCATCAATGTCGAGACCAACGCCGTCACCAACCCGGGCTGGTTCAGCGAAGGCTCCGTGCAATCTATCCTGTACGATCTCTATGACTCCGCCGATGACGGTGCCGACCACGTGAGTCTCGGCCTCAAGCCCCTGTACGATGTATTCACCGGTCCCCAGGTCACTACGCCGGCCTTCACGAGCATCTTTACGTTCATCAGCTATCTCAAGGATGCGAATGCGGGCGACGCCGCCAGTATTGACGTCATCGTCAACGCCCAGGACATCAACAGTACGGCAATCGATATTTACGCGACCAACGAAACCAACGACGCTGGCGCGCCGGATCCGGCGGACGTGCTGCCGGTCTACACCGAATTGCTGCTCGCGGGCGCCAAACAGACCGTGTGCAGCGTCGATGACTACGGCACCTGGAACAAGCTCTCCAACATCCGTTACGTCCGCTTCGACATTCCTGTCGCCGGCAGCTATACCGTGCGGGCTACCCAGATATCGCCCATCAGTGCCGACCCGGACATCCGCATCTTCAAGGATGGCGTTGTGGTCGGCCTGACCGACGACGGCGATGACAGTGGCGACGGTGAAATTGAAAATGCGACCGGTAATTTCGAGGTCGGTGAGCATGTCGCGGAAGTTTACGAGTTCAACAATTTCGTCGGCCAGCTCATCAACAGCCCGCCCCCGCCGCGGGATGCCTGCTTCGACGTCGAAATCATAGCCAACTAGGGAGCGCCATCATGAAAAAACTGATTATTACCACCATGAGCGTCGCGCTAATCTCCAGCGGAGTCTGGGTTGGCGCGCAAACCCCCACTAAATCCGATACCGCCGAGCGCGAGCAACGGGTGGCCAGCCCCGGCAAGCCGGGAGCGCCCATCCAACTGCAATATGAGGTCAAGGGGCAGTTGCAAACCGGCGGTGAGGTCATCGTCAAACTGGCATTCTCCGGCGTCGGTGCCGATATGGTCACCGCCAGCGTCCGTCCCGACCCGGGCCTCGTGCGCATGGATTCTGCCGAGGATCTGCGCCTGCCGGTACAGCAGAAAGGCGGTGTCGCGACCGGTCAGGAAATCCGGCTGATCCCGGAGCAAGACGGCATCTATTACGTCAATATCTTTGCTTCGATGATGATCAACGGTGAAGAGCAATTCAAAAGCTTCGCCATTCCCGTGGAAGTCGGCCAGGTGGACTGGGCAGAGCATCTCAAGCCCCAGGGCGACCTCAAGGACGATGGCCTCGGCAATACCATCATCGCCCTGCCGGCCACCGAAAAATAACCGGCTAACCGCCAGGTAACAAAAACGCCGCTTTCCAGCGGCGTTTTTTTGAGTTCATCGTCGGAAAGCGGCGACCTCGGCACTCTCTGCCGGGCCTGCAGGGTCAGGCACCGCCGGCGAGATGGATTCCCGTTTTCACGGGAATGACTTACCTTAAACACAAACGTAGCCCGGATGCAGCCTCGCGGAATCCGGGGAATCCGGATCCCGGATTCCACCTCACCTCAAGCACTCCCGGCGGGGTTACCACCCAAGTCCCATCAAGATCCGGATCCCGGATTCCATCTCATCGGAGCCACCCTTGGCTGGACTACTGCACAACGGATTCCATCTCACCTCAAGCACTCCAGGCGGGGTTAACACCCAAGTCCCATCAAGATCCGGCTCCCGGATACCATCTCACCATAAGCACCCCTGGCCGGACTACAACCCAAAGCCAATCCACGGGTGCCGGGGCGCAGGTTGCGGATTTCGTCCTACCCCGTCGTCAACACTCGCTGCCATTCAAGGTCCGGATCCCCCAGCACCAGAAAGTGCGGATTCAGGATCGAATCCTTGGTGTTGTATTGCAGCGGCTTGAAGTCGGTGTCCGTCAGCAGTCCGCCGGCTTCCTCGACCACGGCCTGGGCAGCAGCCGTGTCCCATTCGCTGGTCGGCGCCAGACGGGGATAAAGATCCGCTTCGCCTTCCGCGACCAGACAAATCTTGAGGGCGCTGCCGATATTGGTGAGCTCGTAACCGGGCAGGTCGGCGACCAGTTGTTCGACCTTGTCGAGACCGCTGCGACGGCTGGCCACGACTGTAAAGTGGTGGTTGCCGTCTCGCTCAGGCACGGAACGGACCCTGATCGCCTTGCGTTCGCCATTGTCGATGCGCCAGGCGCCGAGTCCCTTGGCCGCGCAATAGGCCTGGTTACGGGCCGGGACGCCGACCACACCCAGGATGGCCTTGTGACCTTCGATCAGGGCGATATTGACGGTGAACTCGCCATTGCGGGCGACAAACTCCTTGGTGCCATCGAGCGGATCGACCAGCCAGTAACGTTGCCAGGCGGCACGCTCTGCGAAGGGCACGGCCTTGCTCTCTTCGGACAGCACCGGGATCTCCGGGGTCAGGGCCGTCAGGGCATCGACAATATGATGATGGGATGCCATGTCTGCGGCGGTCAGCGGGGAATTGTCGGATTTGATTCGAGTCTCGAAATCATCCCGTTCGTAGACTTCCAGAATTTTGTCCCCGGCGCCTTCGGCAATCCTTAAAACCGACTCCAGCAATGTCTCCAGTTGCATCTCTCTCTCCCTTGGTGATGTTGTTATTTTGCGCGCTGCCTCAGATGCTCCCGGACCATATAAAGCGCGGCCACCGTCCGCGCTTCGGTGCAATCCTCCCGGGCCAGCAGAGCGTCGAGTTCCGAGAGTCGCCAGGGCACCACTTCAATGGGTTCCGGCTCGTCGCCGGGCAAGCGTTTCTCGTACAGATCTTCGGCGAGCACCACGTGCATCGTGTGGCTGAGATAGCCGGGGGCGAGGGACAGGCTTTTCAGCGCGGTCAACCGGTTGGCGCCACAGCCGACCTCTTCCATCATTTCCCGGTTGGCGGCCTGCAGCGGCGACTCGTCGGGCTCGATAAGGCCTTTCGGCAACGCCAACTCGTAACGATCGACGCCCGCGGCATATTCACGGATCAGCAGTACCGTATCCTCGTCCTGCATCGGGATAATCATCACCGCGCCATGACGGCTGGCCATCAGTCGCTCGAAGACCCGCTCCTCGCCATTGGCAAAGCGCAGGTGGATTTCTTCGACCCCGAAGATCCGGGTTCGGGCGACCTGTTTGCGCGTCAGTATTTCAGGTTTCTTGCTCATAATGATTCAGTATTTTGC
>JASBTO010000023.1 GCA_030148365.1 Kangiellaceae bacterium | reverse complement strand
CGTGAAGACCTGGAGGAATTCCGCGCTTTTCTGCGCAGCCTGCTGATGCACGGCGCTATCGGTACCGCACTCGGTGGCGTTGCCACCATGGTGGGGGAGCCCCAGAACCTGCTGATCGCAAAAGTGGTGGGCTGGAACTTTGCAGAGTTTTTCCAGCGTATGGCGCCCATCAGCCTGCCGGTCCTGGGTGCGGGCCTGTTCACCTGCTGGTGTCTGGAGAAGTTGCGCTGGTTTGGCTACGGAGCTCGCCTGCCAAGACCCGTTCGCCGGGTGCTGGAAGACTTTGCGGACAACGAGCGCGAAAAGCGCACCAAGGCGGATCAGGCGGCCTTGTGGGTGCAGGCTATAGCGGCAGTGGTATTGGTAATCGGGCTGGCATTTCATATCGCTGAGGTGGGGCTGATCGGACTGTTGGTTATCATCCTTATTACCTCATTCACCGGGGTGACTGATGAGCACCAGATTGGCAAGGCGTTCCAGGAATCCCTGCCCTTTACCTCATTGCTGGTGGTGTTTTTCGCCGTGGTGGCGGTGATCCACGAGCAGCACCTGTTCAGCCCGATCATCCACGCGGTACTGGCATTGCCACCCGAGCAACAGCCCAGCATGTTCTTTATCGCCAACGGTGTACTGTCGATGATCAGCGACAACGTGTTTGTGGCCACCGTCTACATCAGCGAGGTCAAACAGAGTCTGGATGCGGGTGAAATCACCCGCGCCCAATTCGAGCAACTGGCAATCGCCATCAACACCGGCACCAATTTGCCGAGTGTTGCCACCCCGAACGGCCAGGCCGCCTTCCTGTTCCTGCTGACCTCCGCATTGGCGCCGCTGATCAGATTGTCCTACGGCCGCATGGTGATCATGGCGCTGCCCTATACGATCACCATGACGCTGACCGGCCTGTTTTGCGTGTATTTCTTCCTGAAACCCGCTACGCAAATGCTCTACGAGCAGGATATGATCAACCACCATACGGTGGAAATGCTCAAGGACGGCGACGAGGACGGCGACCACTAGCACTTGATCCGGCCACGGGAGTTCGTGGCCGGCGTCTGAACAGGGTGGGGCGGAAATCTACAGGGTTCGAAGGTTTTCGTCAGTCGCGGGAAGTTTCGGCCTGCCGGCGCCACAGGCTTTGACCGTCGCAAGCCTCATCGATGGCATCGAGTCGCGCTTCGTGAGCGGCGCTCTCTTCTTCACTGGCTCTGATGACCCGTAGCGGCGGACGCTCCGCGGACAAACGCCTGATCCCCTGATCACGATTGCCGCTGCCACGGGATTGGCTGGACAACCCGAGGGTCACCTGCCCGCCGGTCATCCTCAGGTACACCTCGGCCAGGATCTCCGAATCCAGCAAGGCGCCGTGCAGTTCCCGGTGGGTATTGTCGATATCGTAGCGTTTGCAGAGCGCATCCAGGCTGTTGCGCTGACCCGGGTGCATTTGTCTGGCGAGTACCAGGGTATCGAGGACCGTGCAGTGATCCCGGACGCTGCCCCAGGTTTCCCCGCAGCGCGCCAGTTCGGCATCGATAAAGCCGACATCAAAGGGCGCATTGTGAATAATCAGCTCGGCGCCCTCGATAAACTCGAGAAAGCCCTGCACCACATCCGCGAACCGGGGTTTGTCCGCCAGATCCTCATTGGTAATTCCGTGCACCTCAATGGCGCCATCATCAATCTCGCGATCCGGCTGCAGATACTGATGATAATGGTTGCCGGTCAGACGCCGGTTCTCCAGTTCGATGCAACCAATCTCGATAATCCGGTGCCCGTCAGAGGGCTCAAGTCCCGTGGTTTCCGTATCCAGTACTATCTGTCTCATGCGCCGGCTCCGCTTTCGAGCTGATCGATGCCCCGGTTGGCAAGTTGATCCGCCAGTTCATTTTCCGGATGGCCGCTATGGCCCTTGACCCAGTGCCACTCGATCTCGTGCCTTTGTACCTGCTCATCCAGCGCCTGCCAGAGATCCTGATTCTTGACCGGTTGCCGGCTGGCGGTTTTCCAATTGCGTTTTTTCCAGTTGGCGAGCCACTCGGTAATTCCCTTGCGAACATACTGGGAGTCTGTGGTCAGGCTGATCCGGCAGGATCGTTTCAGGGCCTTCAATGCCTCGATGGCAGCCATCAATTCCATGCGATTATTGGTCGTGTCCGGCTCACCGCCGAACAGCTGTTTTTCGTTGTCGCCGGCGCGCAGAAGCGCGCCCCAGCCACCCGGGCCGGGATTGCCGCGACAGGCGCCGTCGGTAAAAATTTCAACTGTTTTTTTCAAACCGGTTTCTCTCTGCAGTCACTTTCGTGCAAGGCCCTGCCACGACGCCGGGCATCATGGCCTTGCGCTTTTGCCATTGGGGCTTGATGGGGGTCAGGGTGGCGACCTGCTTTCGGGCTACTATCATATAGACCGCGCCACAGTGTGGCCAGCCACGACGGCCGATGTTTTCGAGCCAGTTGAATCCGTGCACGCCCGACTGGCGACGCAAGGGCGGCAGGAATAGCCAGCGCTCTTCATGGACGGATTCAAGGCCGAGTAAATCAAGCCAGTCCTGCATGCGTCCGGGACTGATAAAGTGGGCTTGCCAGGGCACCCGGGTGCTGTTCTGTCTGAACGCCGCCGTCGCGCCCCACAGGCTCCAGGGGTTAAGGCCGAAAAGGATGACATGGCCATGAGGGATCAGGCAGCGGCTGACTTCCTTGACCAAGGCGCGGGGCTGACGGGCAAAATCCTGGGTAAACAGCAGCACCGCCAAATCCACCGAGTCGGTTGCAACCGGCAGCGCCGCAAAGTCTCCCTGCAAATTGCCGCGATGATCCTGCCGCAACCGGATCCGGTGCCGGATGGGGCTGTCGTTGAAATCCAGGCTCTCACCCAGTTCATCGGGCGTCAGCAGGTAGTAGCCGGGATAGCGTGGCAGAAACTCGTCCAAACGTGCCTGAATACCGGCGCGCAGTTCCCTGCCGGCCGGGAACTGGCCCCAGCGAAGCTGTTTGGCCCGCACTGATGGCGGTTCGGGCGTGACTTGATATTGGCGTTGATCGCTGCCAGCATTCCCGGATTCTCTCAAAAACCGGACCTCCTGTTTGTGGGACTCCTCTGAGCCTCGCTTGAATATCGCACCGGAGCGCGCCCCGAACTGACAGAGTATCGAAGCATGTACCAGATCACCCCCATACCCGCATTCAAGGATAATTATATCTGGTTGTTAAACCAACCGGGTAGCGACAAGGCTACGGTGGTCGATCCGGGCGATGCGGCGCCGGTTCTTGAGTACCTGCAAAATCACGGGCTGCAACTGGCCAACATCCTGGTCACTCACCACCATTGGGATCACAGCGGCGGCATCCCTGCGCTCAAGGCCCGCTATGACTGCCGGGTTTTCGGTCCGGCCGGCGAATCCATTGAAGGCCTGGACCAGCGATTGCGCGAAGGCGACGAGATCAGCCTCGATGATCCCGACACCTGCTTCCGGATCCTCGATATTCCCGCCCACACCAGCGGCCATATTGCCTTTGTCGACGAGAAAAACCTGTTTTGTGGCGATACCCTGTTCGCCGCCGGTTGTGGCCGGCTGTTCGAGGGCAGCGCGGCCCAGATGTGGCACTCCCTCTGCAAGCTGGCAGCGCTGCCGGATGCCACCCGGGTCTACTGCGGTCATGAGTACACTCTCGCCAACCTGCAATTTGCGCGTCAGGCGGACCCGGATAATCACAAGGTAATACAACGACTTGAGAAAGTCGCTCGGCAACGGGACGAAGATCAGGTGACGCTCCCCTCCACGATCGGTCTGGAGCGGGAAACCAATCCCTTTCTGCGCTGCCACTTGCCGCCTCTGGCATCGGTGGCGGCCGGGCGCAGCGACGCAACGCCGGAATCGCCTGAACAGGTGCTCGCCGTCATTCGGGCATGGAAAGACCAATTCTGAGACCCGGTAGTTTGACAGGTTCCGGACCCCTGCCTAGACTGGCGGTTCAAATAACGCCAACCAACAGCGCGCGACCCGAATTCATGAAAAAGACCCTTCTGATGGCCCTGATGGCTACCCTTCTCGGTGCCTGCCAAAGTATGAAAACCGCACCGGATACGGACGATCAGCCTGCGACCATCAGCGAAGAGTCGGCGCTGCCCGCTCTGCCTGACCCCAACGAGGCTGATTTGCCGCCTGTCGAGGTGGTCGACGCCGAAATCCCCCTGCCGGCCGAGCCCGCGGGATTTAAAGATATCTGGGCCCGGTTAAGAGCGGACTCGGTGCTGGCTTTTTCTGACAATTCCAGAATTCGCCATGCCCGCAAACGCTACCTTATCCATCCGGACAATATGGGCAAGCACGCGCGCAAATCCGAACCTTACCTGCACTACGTCATCGAGCAACTGGAAAAGCGCAATATGCCGGTGGAACTGGCGCTGTTACCGATGGTAGAGAGCAACTACGATCCGCTCGCCCACTCGCGCAGCCGGGCGGCTGGCCTCTGGCAATTCATGCCCGCAACCGCCCGCCATTTCGGGCTGCACCGGGATGACTGGTACGACGGTCGACGGGACATTGTCGCCTCGACAGGCGCGGCGCTGGATTACTTTGAGTATCTGGAAAAACGCTTTGACGGTGACTGGCTGCTGGCCGTCGCCGCCTATAATGGCGGTGAGGGCAACGTCAGACGAGCCATCCGCCGGAACCTCAAAGCCGGCAAACCGCCCGATTACTGGTCCCTGAAATTGCCACGGGAAACCATGCGCTATGTGCCCCGGCTGCTGGCGCTGACCCAGATTGTTCGCGATCCGGAACACTTCGGCGTCGCCCTCCCGGCCCTGCCCGACGCACCCTACTTCGTGGAAGTCCCGGTCGAGCAGCCCCTGAACCTGGGTGTTGTCGCCCAGCTTGCCGCGGTCGACGTGACCGAGTTTCTGCGCCTGAATCCGGCCTTTGACCGACTCTACGTGCCCGGTGATCGCCCGGTGAGCTTGTTGATCCCGGTCGACAGCGTCGAAGCTTTCCTTCTGCGGATGGAGCAGGCACCTTCAGACAAGCTTTCGGCCCACAGCTATTATGAGGTCCAAAACGGTGACAATCTCGGCAAAATCGCCGGAAATCACGGCATTTCGGTACCTACCCTGAAATCCCTGAACGGCCTGAACTCCGATCTGATCAGGCCGGGACAGACCCTGAAATTGCCCGGCGCGACGGCGAATGAAGCCGGTTCGCGGGCGTTTCTGTCGCGCCTGTCCGCCAGCCGTGACCGCCAGCGCCAGACCCGCTACCGGGTACGACGGGGTGACAGCCTGTGGAAAATTGCCCGCAAGCATGGCGTTACGGTCAAGCAACTGACGGCCTGGAACGGCATGCCGGAAAGCCAGGTACTGCGCCCCGGCATGAAACTCAAGGTCTGGGTCCGCAATCACAAACAGGCGGGTACTGGCAAGAAACTGACTTACAAGGTCAAACAGGGCGATACTCTGGGAGGCATCTCCAGAGTCTACAAGGTCGCCGTCGCCGATCTGGTGCGCTGGAACGGTCTGTCCAGCAAGCACTTCCTGCGCCTTGGCCAGACGCTGACCATCTACCAGTAATGCAGGTGCGGTGACAGAGTTCCAACCCTGACATCAACACGACAACGTCCGGCAAAAGCCGGGCGTTGTCGTTTCAGGGTTGAAAAACCCGGCTATTCGCTCTCGCCGGCCGGGTTCGCCTGATAAGCGGCTTTCAGTTCCGGCAGATCTTCGAGCAGTTGCCGGGCGTGTATTTCGTGATCGACATCTTCATAGTGACGCACGATGACGCCATCCGGATCGATGACGAAGGTTTCCCGCCGGGTATATTTCAGCGGACCGATTTCCGTCAGGACATCATAGGCCCGGGCCGCCTCCCTTTCCGGATCGGCGAGCAGCGGAAAAGGCAGCTTGTGGATCTCGGCAAATTCCTTGTGGGATTCAACATCGTCGAGGCTGACGCCGACTATCTCGGCGTCCAGCGCCTGAAATTGTGCGTAGGACTTGCCGAAGTTCTGGGCCTCGATCGTGCAACCCGGCGTCTTGTCTTTGGGGTAGAAGTACAAGACCAACCAGCGGCCCCGGTACTCTGACAGCTTGTGCACGTCACCGTCCTGATCCGGCAATTCGAAGGTCGGTGCCAGGGCGCCCTGCCAGCGGGTGTCCGCTTGTACGCCCAGCACCATCGTGGCGACAAGCAAACCTGCCACAGCCACTATCTTTTTCATATCCATCTGCTTTACCTCGTCAAGTCATTGAAGCCGCGCGGCTTGTCCGGTATGCCACCGGTTGCGGTCATGCCAGTGTAGCAGACCGGTCAAAAGCCGGTGCATCAGCTTCGGAACAACACCGATTCCTTGTTGAACCAGCGAGTCGCGAACGCAATCAGGACACTGGCGACTACGGACGTGGAGACCAGAATCACGACCAGCATCTGGTAGTCAATGGTGCCCTTGAGCAGTTCCTTGATGGCAAGGGCGACGTTGGTGACCGGCACCATCGCCCAACCCCAGTCCAGGCTGACCCCCGGCAGCATGGCAAACATCACCAACGGCACTGCGATGATGAACACCGGCGACATGTAGCTCTGGGCTTCCTTGGTGCTTTTCGCATAGATGGATGCACTCAGCATCAGAGACGCGAAGATAGCGGTGACCGGCAGCAGCATCAGGGCGATGAGCAGTACATCGGCGACACCGACAGTGCCGAGAACTTCGCCAATCTTTGCGGCCGCGAAAACATTCCCGAGCAGCAAGGCCCAGACCAGGTAACTCGCCAGGGTCAGAAACACCGTCATGAAACTGGTGGTAAAGATCACCAGAAACTTGGCCATGACAATCCGGAAGCGACTGACCGGCGTCAGCAACAGGGTTTCCAGTGTGCCTCGCTCCTTCTCCCCGACCCCCAGATCCAGGGTCGGGTACATGGCGCCGGTAATGGCCAGCAAGACCAGAATATAGGTAGCAATGCCGCCGAACAGTTCGCCGAATTTTTCCCGACTGCTGGCGGTGCTGACCCGCTCTACGGCGACCGGCTCCCGGAAGACGCCCACCTGCTCTTTGGTGAGCCCCAGTTGTTTGCCCCAGCGGGCCTGCCTGGTCTGGTTGATCCCGTCAATCACGTTATTGACGCGCTGGGTCATGATCCGTGCCAGAGAGGAAGCGCCATTGTAATGCAGCTTGAGCTGGATCTGATCGTCTGCCGACAGCTCAGCGTCCTCGGGCACTTCCAGGGCAAAGCGCAGATCGCCACTGCGGATGGCGCCTGGAATATCGTCAAAAGATTCCGGCGCCAACTTCCTGAAATTTTGATCCGGTGTGAAATACTCTGCCAACTCCGGCATCCGCGCTTCGTTGATGATCACAAAGGGCAATTCCGCTGACTCTTCTTTCTTGATTTTGCTGCCGGTAAAGGCGCCGACCCCCAGCATCAGCACCGGGATGATCAGGGTCGGCATGATCACGGAAAAGATCAGGGTCCGCTTGTCGCGGGACAACTCGAGTAATTCCTTAAGATATATATGCCACATAATCAGGCCACCTCGACGTGTTGTTGTTGATTATCCTGCTCCACGAGGGAGACGAAGGCGTCGTAAAGATCGCCGGCAGGGGCCAGGGCGCGAAACTCTTCCAGGCTGCCGTCGAACTGGGTAATGCCGTAGTTAATCAGCGCCACCCGATCACAAAGTTTCTCGACTTCATGCAAATGGTGGGTCGAGAAAATAACCGGTACCCGGGAACCCTTATAGGACTCGATAAACTCCAGAATGGTCTTGGCGGACATCACGTCCAGTCCGGTCGTGGGTTCGTCGAACACGATGACTTTCGGATCGTGAATGACGGTGCGGGCGATCGAGGCCCGCTGGGTCATACCGGTGGAGAGATCGTCAGCCTTCTTGTCGGCAAAACTGTTGATATCCAGCATTGTGAAGATCCGGTCTATCTCGGCATCCAGCCGGTCGCCGGTCAGGCCGTGCAAACGGCCAAAATAGGCGACGTTTTCCCGCACCGTCAACCGGTGGTAGAGACCGGTCTTGCCCGACAGGAAGCCAATCTGGCGCCTCGCCAACAAGGGTTGTTTGCTGACGTCGACGCCATTGATCAAGACTTCCCCGGAACTGGGTGTCAGCGCCGTCGACAACATGCGCAGGGTTGTGGTCTTGCCCGCGCCGTTGGGGCCCAGCAGGCCCAGCACTTCCCCCGGGCCGCAGTGCAAACTGACCGAGCGCACCGCATGGAATTCATCACCGTCTTCCCGGGGGTCTGATGACTCGGCCACCGAGGCCAAACGTTTCTGTTTCTTGCTGTCTTTCTTGTTCAGCCTGAATGTTTTTGCCAGATCTTTCACTTCAATCATTGACGAGTTCCTGTCGCTCTGCGTTCTGTTGCGGACTATAGCAGCCAATAAGCAAGGCGATAAGGGCCTATCTGTAAGCAAATCTGATTGTGCCGGTTTGGTGCCCTGGCCGGTGACTGATAAATCGTTACATGTTTTCTTTTGCATACTTTTTCCCGAGTGACAGAATGTCCTCCAGACCCTCCCGGATTCGTCCATCCAGTAGCGGCATTGGACAATTACCGGCGTATCAGGAATATTACGGGCACTTGAACGTTATAGATGACAAGACACTTGGGGAACTCCATGACGCAGGAACCTATGGCACACGATAATTCATCCGCGGTCCCGGCCCCTTCGAACCGGGGCTTTCTGACCACTTTGGCGGATATATTTGCCGCACCCTACACGGCGTTTCAGACCATTCGCGAAAAAGGCATGGCAACGGCCATGATCCTGCTGACGCTCATGCTGACTGCCGGCTTCTGGATCTGGTATTTCAATGTTGTGGATTTTGACTGGTTCGTCGACCAGACCCTCGCCATGATGGCCGACAACGCCGCGCCGGCGCAGCTTGAAACCGTGCGCTCCTTCATGAAGCCAACCTTCATGACTCTCTCGACCGTGATCAGCGTCGTGGTCCTGGTGCTGGCTGTATACCTGTTGCAGGCCGTTTACTTCAACATCATTTCGAACCTTGGCAACCACAAGATCCCCTTTGGCCGTTGGTTTGCCTTTGTCGCCTGGATATATGCGCCCATTTTGCTCCTGATCCCGATCATGGTCATGATGGTTCTGCTCAGCGACAATGGCCAGATCATGCAGGATCAACTCAATCCGTTGTCCTTCAATAACCTGTTCTTCCATTACGAAGCCGGCGACAAGCTCAAAGGCGTCATGGATGCACTCAATCCCTTCGCGCTATGGTCCTGGGTACTCGGAATTGTCGGTTACCGTTACTGGACGCAAAGCTCCTGGGTAAAAGCCGGCATTATCGCCTCTATCCCGCAACTCGTCGTTTACCTGTTCTATTACCTGATCGCACCGGGCACCGCAGGATGAAAAAAGCCCTGATTATCGGCGCCCTGCTGGTCGCCGTCATTGCCATCCCGCTGATTGCCAAAAAGGCCTCCGGTCCTGCGGCCAAAGCGGTCACTCTGGAGGCGGCCGATCAGCGCACCATCAAGGCATCAATCCTGGCGTCCGGCCGACTGGTCCACGAGGACGAGGTCAAACTCAGCTCGGAGGTGATCGGCAAGGTCCGTACCCTGCTGGTCGAAGAAGGCGAGGCAGTGACAGCCGGGCAACTGGTCCTGCAGATTGATGAGGAAAATTTCCGCGCCGCACTCGCGCAGAATGAAGCCGCCGTGCGCCTCGAGGAAATCGCCATCGAGCGCCAGAAGCTGATGGTCGACAATCTGGTCAAACAATTTGCCCGCAAAACCAAACTGCATGATCGGGGTTTGATCGGCGAAGATGCCTTTGACAACGCCGAAAATGAGCTGGCCATCGCCCGGGTTGATCTGCGCGCGCGGCATGAATCCCTCGTCCAGTCCCGCGCCCGTCTCGATCAGGCCCGGGATCAACTGGCCAAAACCCAGATCCGCTCACCTATCGACGGGATCGTGACTTCGCTGGATATCAAGGTCGGTGAGACGGCGATTGCCAGTACCACCAATATTGCCGGCTCCAGCCTGATGACCATTGCCAATCCGGGCAGCATGCTGACGGAGGTCTATGTCGACGAGGCGGATATCGCCAATGTCAGCCTCGGCCAGAGCGCGGAAGTCTCCGCCATCGCCTTCCCGGACACGCCACTGGCCGGCACCGTGGTCGCCATTGCGTCCACGGCCAAGCAGGTGACGGGTCGCCAGGGACTCTCCTTCGAAGTGCAGTTGGCCCTCGATCCGGAAGCGCAGCTCGAATTACGGCCGGGCATGAGCTGCCGCAGCGAGATTTTCACCTCCTCCGAAAGTGAAGTCATCGCGGTACCGGTACAGGCAGTCCTTTATGACAGTGACACCACCGACGAGGACGAAGCCAATTACGTGTTTGTCGAGGACGAGGGACTGGCCCGCAAACAGACGGTCATTCTTGGCCTCGCCGATGACAACTACCAGGAAATCAGGCAGGGCCTGGATATCGGCCAGGCGGTGGTCACCGGCCCCTACAAAATCCTGCGCGGTCTGCGCGACGGCAATCATATTTCCGCCATCAAGAATCCGGACCCGGCCGCGGAATGATCCGCCTCGAAAAAATCTGCAAGTACTATCAGATGGGCGAGCAGACCGTACATGCCCTCGATGGCCTCGATCTGCATATCCCGGACAACCAGTATGTGGCTTTCATCGGCGCTTCCGGCTCCGGAAAATCCACAATGATGAACATTCTTGGCTGTCTTGACACACCGACCAGCGGCACCTACTTCCTCAATGGTCAGGACGTCAGCACCCTGGACGACAATCGCCTTGCCACCATCCGTAACCGGGAAATCGGTTTCGTGTTCCAGAGTTTCAACCTGCTGCCCCGCGCCTCCGCGCTCCGCAATGTCATGTTGCCGCTGATCTACCGGGGCCTCAACCTCAAAGTCCGGGAGCAACGGGCCACAGCGGCCCTGCAGCAGGTCGGACTGGGTGACCGCATGGACCACCTGCCCAATCAGCTATCCGGCGGTCAGCGCCAACGGGTGGCCATTGCACGGGCTCTGGTCACCCGACCTTCCATCCTGTTGGCGGACGAACCCACCGGCAACCTGGATTCCCGCACCGGCGCCGACATCATGAGCCTGTTCGACCAGCTGCACGCAGACGGACAAACCATCATCATGGTGACCCATGAAACCGATGTCGCCGCCCATGCCGAACGCATGGTCAGGTTACAGGACGGCCGGATCATCGAAGATACGCAAAACCAGCCGGCGGCGGTCCTGCCATGCTGACGCTCCTGGAAAGTCTCCGCTCCGCCCTGCTGTCGATCCGCGCCCACACCCTGCGCAGCTTTCTGACCACACTCGGCATTGTCATCGGCGTCGCCTCGACCATTGCCGTCGTTTCCGTCGTCCAGGGGCTTGCCCACTCGGTCAATGCCCAGCTCGAGGGGCTCGGCTCCAATACCCTGACCATCAACTCCTCCACACCTTTCAAGGAAGCCCTGCAAGGCAACTTCGCCAAGCTTACCCACGCCGACCTGGAGCTGATCTCCAGCCGCGTCGAAGGCGTCGAGGCGGTGATCCCCATACTCAATGCCATGGGCCAGCGCAGTCTGGTGCGCTACGGCAGTCAGTCGGAAATCAGCCGGGTCTATGGCTCCAGCGCCGAGTATCTGGATATCATGCGTGTATACCCGACCCAGGGCCGTTACCTGACCCGACACGACGACAAGAGCCGCCGCAAGGTCGCCGTCATTGGCCATGAAGTGCACCGCAAACTGAACCTGCCGGACGAGGCGGTCGGCGAATATATCGAATATGGCGGCGAATGGTTCAAGATTATCGGCATGCTGGAAAAGCGCGGGGACTTTCTCGGCTTCAACCAGGACGACTACGTCATCCTGCCCTATGGCACCATGCGCTCCCTGATCGGCACTCAGCAGGAACCGGATATCCAGATCCAGTTGCGGATTGCCGATGTGGCCAACATGGAAGCCATCAGCTACCGGATCGAGCGGCTGCTGCGCAACCAGCATAATCTCAAGCCGGGCCAGCCCAACGATTTCAAAATCCAGACCCCGGAACAACTGCTGGAGTCTTTCAACAAGATCACCGACACCATGACGGCGGTGCTCAGTGGCATTGTCGGCGTATCGCTGATCGTCGGCGGCATCGGCATCATGAATATCATGCTCGTGTCGGTAACGGAGAGAACCCGGGAAATCGGCATCTGCAAAGCCCTCGGCGCACAACGTCACCACATTTTGCTGCAGTTCCTGATTGAAGCTATCGCCCTGTCCCTGCTGGGCGGCCTGATCGGCCTCCTGCTCGGTTACGGACTCGGGGTCCTGGTGGCAACCATGATCCCGGGGTTTCCGCCCGCCAACGTGCCCCTGTGGGCGATCGGACTGGCATTCGGGTTTTCCGCCCTGGTGGGAATTCTGTTCGGTATCCTGCCCGCCGCCAAGGCCGCCAACCTCGATCCTATCGACGCGCTGCGCTACGAATAGCGGCTACGGTTTCAGGGGTGCCGGGCGACCCGGGGCTTGTCCGTTTTCTCCTTGATCACCAGTCCCTTGACCTTGGTCAGCAGCAGTTTGCGGACTTTGGATATCTTCGGCTTTTCCGACTCGTCAAAAGGCAGCGGCCGGCATACCTTCATAGCATGCAGGCCCAGCCTCGCCGTCAACACGCCGACACCGACGCCCTGGGCGATTCGGCTGGAGACAATGGAGGACACAGAACCGCCGATGATTTCGACCCCCGCATCGGCAATCATCTCGCCGGCACCCGTCAGCATCATGTTGCGAACCACTTTCTTGAGCAGGTCGAGGCGTCCGAAAAAGGCCGGCGGACAACCATAAACGGTGGCAATCTGCTGCATCATGCGCAGACTGCGCCACGACACCAACACCATGTCGGCAACCGCGAGAGGACTGATGGCCACCAGCACCGCTGCTTCCGACGAGTGTCGGACCATGATGTCATAGGCTTTCTTGTCGAGGCCGGCGAGCACGCTGTGACTGTAGATCTGCAGGATTTCCCGATCATCATGGCTGGTCTGGCGGCGCTCTTCGAATGCCGCCAGGGGTAAATGGGGGCCGTGAGCCTTTTCCAGTTGCCGGGAAATGTCCTTGACCAGCGGCTCGGCCTCGCCGAATGATGGGTGGTCCAGAAGGCTTTCCGCACGCTGGCGGAATCCGGTTTGTTTATCCAGGCGCCGCAGACTCCGGAATTCCCCCCACAGCAGTGACAGACCACTCAGGGTCGCAACCCCGAGCAACACGCCGAGACCCGCACCCAGGATCGGGTTGCCGACAAAGACATCGCCGACAAAGGTGTAGGCCTCATAGCCTGCGGCCGCCACCACAAAACCACCGGCACTGCGCCAGAACCACTTGCTCCGTCGCCAGCCGGACTTCCGGCTGAGCAGCAGATCCACTTCCGCTTCCCGCTCCGCATCCTGGTCCGGACTGATTGCCAACGGCTTGACCGCAACATCTTCCGGTAAAATGACCGGGTCCATATTCCCGGCCGCGGTGTCGTCCGTTGCCTTGAAGGTAGCCGTATCCCGGAGTTTTACCGGTTGCTGTGGTTGTTTCATGTCAGTTTGTCACCCAACAGATATTGCAGGACCTTGTCCATCCGGATATGGGGCAAGCCGCTATTGAGTTGCTCCCCCATCTCCGGCAAATCAAAGCCGACGAAATTGAATTTACGCTGTTGCCATTGCTCGCGGCTGAGCGCCGATTCCGGCAACTCCCCCGGGAAATTGACAATGGATTCCCGGCTGCCGAATTCCAGGCCCCGCACGCAGGCAAGGCTCTGGCCTTCATGCTCGGCCTGCACGGCTTCCGTGGCGCGGATGGACGCAATCGCCATGGCATCGGTCTGAATGCCGTCATAACGGATTTGGTTACGGGCCTGTTGCAACATGCGATTCAGAAAGGCCTGCAGCCGATGGTGCTGGGACGGCGGCAGGTGATCGGCCTTGGTCGCGGCAAAGAGGATTTTGTCAATGCGCGGGCTGAATAACCGTTTAAGCAGGCTCGACTCGCCATACTGGAAGCTTTGCAGGATTACCGTCATGGCTTCTCGCATGTCCTCATAGCAGGCGAAGCCGTGATTGAGTGCCTGCAGACAATCCACCAGGACGATCTGCCGATCGAATTTTGAAAAATAATCCCGGTAGAAACCCTTGACCAGGTGATCCCGATAATAGTCATAACGCTCCTGCATCACCGCCAGCGTGGAACCGGGCGGGATCTCCGCCGGCAACGCCGGCATCCCGTCGCGACTCACCAGGGGACAAAATTTCAGCATCGGTGCCCCGGCCATCTCGCCGGGCAGCACGAATCTCCCCGGCTGGATCATACTGAGGCCCTCGGCTTTGCACGCATGCAAAAAGTCAGTGTAACTTTCCGCGACGTCCGCCAGTTGCTCATCATCACAGGGCGCCAGCAAATCCAATTGCCCGAACTTGTCCAGCCAATCGGTCATCAGTTGCCGTCGGGGTGACTTCTGACAAAGTTTCTGCATTTGCCGCGACCAGTCTTCAAAGGACAGATCCAGTAACGGCAGATCCAGCAGCCACTCTCCCGGGTAATCGATGATGTCGATGCTGATATGGCTGACGGGACTCAGTCGTTTGAGGAGACCTTCGCCCGGCCGGTATTTCAGACTGAGACGGATTTCCGACAGTCCCCGGGTTGATGGCGGCCACCGGGGAGGCGCTTCGCGAAATCCCTCAAGAGCGTCGTGGTAGGGAAAAGCCGGCACGTGAAGTTCCGGTTGTCGGACCTGCCTGCTGCCCTGGTAGCGGCCGGAACTGATCACTTCAAAGAAAGGCAATTGCCCGGCGCCACCGTGCAATAACTGATGCACCAGCGAGGTGATGAAAGCGGTCTTGCCCGCCCGGGTCAGGCCGGTTACGGCTATTTTTACATTCCGGTCCAGACCGCGATCCACGATATCGCCAACCTGTTCACGGGCCCGGACTATCCAGTCCTGTTCCAGCCAGTCCGCCAAGCCTAATCTCCTCCCGGTTTTGAAATTACTTTCATTATAACGACAACCGCTCCCTTGTCCGGCGGCAAGACGTAACTAACTGTTGAAAAAAAAGCGGGCCGAAGCCCGCTGTGTCAAGCGTCTTGTCTACTCGAAAACTTCTTCGACGGGTACGACCCGGATATTGGCGGCCTTGATGCCGAAATTCCGGCTCTCGATGGCCTTGTCTTCGGACAGCAGCGCTTCGGGTTTTTCCGTGTTGTACTCCAGGGGCGACGCCTTGTTGTTGATAATGGCGTCCCGCAATTCCCGCGCATTCTTGCTGACAAAAACGAATTGCAGGTTATCAAGCTGCAGGTGTTCGCGGATTACCCGATTGACATCTTCGAGAGTCAGTTTCTCCAGCGAGCTTCTGATGTACTCGGGGAAAGCCTGAATTCCGTAGTACTCGCTGTCGAGGGCGTAACCGAGTGCCCGATCCTGGCTACTGGTCAACAGACCGACAAATTTGCGCAGAAAGTTGCGGGTCGCCTCGAAATCCTCCTCGCTCATGCCTTCGGTGATCAACTTGTCCAGCTCATAGAGCGCGGTCCGGGTCGCAAACAAGGCGTCATTGTTGCTGCGTAACGGCCGGATCCAGACCTGGAAGATCTGCTCGGTGCGCGCCAGGTTCGCGTCCGGGTGAAACTGGAACATGCCTCGGGGGAAGTACTCGATGTAGGCGTAGTCGCCGTAATTCATGCCGCGAGTTTCCCGAATGCGCTCATAGAGATGGCTGTTACTGGACCGATGCTCGCCCAGCCAGGAACGCACCAGCCACAATGCCGGCCAGTCACTGTCACCCCGCTTGAGCCGAATCGGGTGACCGAAAGACACCGCCACCGACGAGGTCTCTTTTTGGACAACGACGGCATGCCGGCCTTCCAGTTTCGGGGCGGCCGGGATCTGCTGCCGCAAGCCGGTGCCGACGGGCAAAGCAGAGAGGTCAGCCTTGATGGTTTTTTCGACCGCTTGCGGGACATCCCCGCTCAAGCCCAGCAGCAGATTATTCTGGGTGTAGTGATTTGTGTGGAAGCTCCGGACATCATCCAGCGTCAGACTCTCCAGATCTTTCAGACGACCAAGATTGTAGCTGCCGTAAGGATGTTTCCCGTAAATTTCCCCATACAGCACTTCCTTGGCCAGTTCTTCATCATTGTTGCCTTTCAGATCAGTCTTGATGGCGTTGATCTGGCGAGTTTTCAGCCGCTGGAAATCATTCTCCCGCCAACCGGGATCAAGCAGTTGATCGGAAACAATTTCATACCATTCCGAAAGCTTGTCGCGGTGCACCCGGCCACGGAACACGGTCATTTCCTTGTCAACCTGGGCATGGAATTGGCCGGCCATTGGAAACATCAGGCGCTGTATGTCCTGGTAGGAGCGGCTGGCGGAACCGCCTTCGCTTATCATTGCTGCAGTCAGCGCCGCGACGCCCCGCTTGCCTTCCGGCTCGAATGCCGCGCCGGTGTGAAACAACCAGGACACATCGATAATGGGCGAGTTGCCATCCATGTCAACTACAGCAAAGGCCTGGCCGGGACCAGACTTCGCGGCTTCGCCGGTTAGCTTGTCCAGTGAAGCCTCACTGTCGAACCCCTTCAGTGACTTGTCATTTGACAGGGTGACCATGAACCGGCGTTGGTCAGTAAAAAACTGGTTGGCGTTTTGCCGGATGTCCTCAGGGGTGACCGACATATAAGTCGTGTACATCTGGTTGATGGTTTCCGGGTCGCGATCAATCTGGACCACGCTGGCCAACATGCTGGCTATGGCCTCGGAATTATCGAGATTGTTGGTAAATTCGTAGCGCATGTGCGACTTCAAATCTTCAAGGCGGGCCTCATCTATCAGCGTGGTCCTGGCTTCGGCCAGCGTCCGGAAGATTTGCTCACGCACGTAATCGGCTTTGCCGGAGTCCAGCAGTCGGGCGCCTATATAGACGAGCCCCGGATCCTTTCGAGAGGGGAAGTAAGGGAAAAACTGATCCACAACCCGTTCCTGAATAACCAGCTTCTGGTAAAGCGCCGAGGTATCTGAAAAATATACTTCCGCAAGAAGATCGAGCGCCGGCATCGGTTTCTCCGTAGCCACTGCGGCGGGAGATCGGAACGCCATGACCAGCCAGGGCTGGGTAGGAGCATCCCATTCGATATGCCGGTACTCGGGCCCTTTGGGCGCACCTTCCCGGGGAATTTCCGCGACGTAATCGCCCTGTTTCCAGTCGCCCCAGTATTTGTTCACCCAGCCCAGGGTCCGCTGCGGGTTAATGTCGCCAACCACAATAATGGCGGTTTTCTCCGGACGATAATACCGGTCAAAAAACTCCTTGCTGTACTCCATCTGCTCGGGCATCTGCTCAATATCCCTGAGAAAGCCCATCGTTGTATGTTTGTAGGGATGGGTATCAAAGGCCATATCCCGGATAACTTCAAAAACCTTCTGCACGGGATTGGAGTAATTCTTGAGATACTCCCCCTTGACGGCCTGCGCCTCGGTCCGGAACTGCTCTTCGGTATACTTCAGGTTACGGAACCGGTCGGCTTCCAGTTCGATCATCTTCTCCAAATCTTCGCTGGTAAAGGTGATGTGATAATTCGTGTAGTCGTCTGTCGTGTAGGCATTCTGATCGACGCCCGCATTTTTCAGGATCGCCCCGTAGACTTCCTGGGGATATTTTTCCGTACCGCGAAACATCATGTGCTCAAAGAAATGGGCGAATCCTGATTTGCCCTCTTCGACCTCGTTGCGCGAACCGGTCTGGACCGGGATCTGCATGGAGACCACGCCGGGGTATTCGGTCCTGACCAGAACCACCTTCAAGCCATTGTCGAGCTCTTCAACGATATAGGGCAGATCAAACACCTTGTCACTGCCGGATGCCGCCTGAGCGGCGGACAAGAAAATGCTCATCAGTACTGCAAAGATACCCGTCGCCATCTGGCAAGGTTTGTTCCTGTTACTCATGTGCTTTCATGCTCCTGTTTAAAAATCCTGACAAACAGACACAAAAAAAGCCCGGCAACTGCTTGCAGGGCTTTTCCTGTCATCCTGAAAATGGAAGATTAACCAGCGGCTAATGACTTGGCAGTAGACCTGATGTGGTTCTTCCATTGGGAGGCGTTGTTGCTGACATTGTCGTACTTCTGGGCCTTTTCCAGGGTAGCTATGGCCGCGTTACTGTTGCCGGCCTGGAATTGGGCAATACCCTTGTTGAGGAGTACCCGTCCGGTGTCGTTGGCTTTCAGGCCACCTTTACCCAACGCCTTGTTGTAGGCGTCGATGGCTTTTTTCCAGTCTTCACGCTCGACATAGATGTTACCCATACGCATGAAATGCTCACCGTCACTGGCCAGTCGTCCGGCTCGCTCGTAAGCGACCAGAGCCTTGTCGAGCTCATGAGCCAGATGCCAGTTGCCGGCCACGGACTTCCAGTGCTTTTCATTGGACTCGATTTTGTTGTCCTCGATCCCCTTCTGCATCACCTGGGCCGCCTTGTAGGGTACGGCTTGCAACGCATAAAGCTGTGACAGGCGCTTGAGATCACCCTCTTTCTGCCAGAGATTGTTCTTGTAGCCGAGTTCTGCAACCGCCAGAGCGTCGGCTGGCCTGTCCAGCTTCAGATAGATGCTGACCAGCTGGCTCCAGTAGGTAGACTCTTCCGGGAAATGGTCTATCATGGTGCGCAGAATTTCCGCAGAGCCAGGAAAATCTTCCAGTTCCCAGTGACCGGCAAGCAACAGACTGTGATAGTTTTTGTTGGGTTTCTTGTCGAGCTTGATGGCGTAGTAAGTCGGGCAAATCATTTCCCGGGTCTTGTCGAGCTGGGAGTAGATTTGGGCCAACAGGGCATAATCCTGGGATTTCGGTGCAAAGGCATCCTTGAACCAGTTCTGCATGGCCGTGAGCGCCTTGTCATATTGATTGGCGGCGGCATAGGCATTGGCCAGATTACGCTTCATGTTCATCTTGGGCTTGTACGGAAGATCTTCAGCCTGCAACGCCTTTTCAAAATACCGCGCCGCTTCGACATACTTGCTCTGTGACAGGGCGATATAGGCATAGGTCTGGTCAACCAGGGCCCGCTGATAGGTGCCCTCTTTGGCATTCTTGACCGCCGCATCCAGTGCCTGTGTCGCTTCGGCGAAATTCTTCTCGCCGATGGCAATTCGGGCCTTTTCCAGTTGCTTGTAAACCCGGGGCGAAAGAAGTCCGGGCTTGGTCTTCGGCTCTTCGCCGGTTTCCGGCGCCAGCGGCTTGCACTGACGGGTAAACTTGGTATCCAGGGATGCGTTGGCACCCATGGAGAATGCCGCAAACAATACGCTCGCTCCTGTCAATGCGACAAACTTTCTGCTCAACTTAATCATGGCTATTTATCCAGTTTGAAACTAGTTGTCCAGTTTGAATTCGAGTTTGTACTTCATTCCCGTCTGCGGCACGGGCTTGCCATCAATAATTTGCGGCTTGAACTTCCACTTGTAAATTGCCCGGGTAGCTTCCCGATCGAACAGTCGCCGTGGATTGGAATCCACTACCGTCACGTCCTTGGTTGAGCCGTCCGGGTTGATGGTAAATTGCAATAGCACCCAACCCTCGGTGCCCTTCAGCAGCGCTTCACGGGGCCACTGGGGTTCAATGGTGACCAGTGGAATCGCTTCGCCATCACCGGCACCGGAAAAATCACTGGTATTGATATTACCAATGTAGATCCCGCCGCCGTCAAAGCCCACGTCCAGTTTGGCCATGTTGATATTGATCTGCTGCGGTTGCGGCTTTTCGTTCTGGCTCACCTTCTGGGTCTGGGGAGGTGGTGGCTCTTTCGGGGGTGGCGGCTTCTTGGGAATGCGGCGATCCTTGCGGGTCAAATCCTGTTCTTCCTCGACAAAGCCAATCTCAATCGGCGGTAACTCTTCGTCATCAACGACGACATCCGGATCGGCAATCAGCCAGGCCATGAATCCGAACAGCGCCAGGGTAACAAAAACGCTGAGTGCGACACTTATTACTGCTCTCATAACTGTTACTCCGAACTTGCTGCGACTGAAACGTCCTTCACGCCGGCCGCTTTGGCTGCGTCAATGACCTGCAATACCGGGACCACCTTGGAACGGCGATCGGCCTGGATGACCACGCCACCTTCCGGGTTTTCCAGCAGCATGGCTTCAATCCGGGTCCGCAAAGCCGCTGGCTCCACGACCTTCTTGTCCAGGTAAATATCGCCGGCTTCGTTGATACCCACAAAAATGTAGGCGTTCTTTTTCTCCTGCACGTTAAAGGCATTCGGCTTGAGAATTTCGATCCCGGCTTCTTTTACAAATACAGTAGTTACAATAAAAAAGATGAGCATGATGAAGACGATATCCAGCATCGGCGTCATATCGAGTTCAGCTTGCTCCTCTTTCTTTCGACTCTTTATTGCCATAGTTTGTTCACTCTGTGCCCTAGTGGTGCGGCATATTGTCGGCGAGGTGATGGGCCTTGTGCTCAGCGGTCTGCTCAAGCCGGGCGCTGACAAACAGACCCGACAAGGCCGCAACCATACCGGCCATGGTCGGAATGGTGGCACTGAAAATACCGTTGGCCATAACCCGCGCGCTACCGGGACCTTGCGCTGCCATGCCTTCGAAAACATTGATCATACCAGTCACGGTACCCAGCAAACCCACCAGCGGACACAGGGCCACCATGGTCTTGATGATTGGCATGCCTTTCTGGAGCCGTTGGCTGTACTGGGAAATCCAGGCTTCACGGATCCGGTGCGCCCGCCATGACAGGGTATCGTCTCTGGCATCCCACTTGGCAATCAACAGCCGTGCTTCCCGGGGATAGACAAAGTAGAAATACCAGATCCGCTCAATAATGAAGGACCACATGACGAAGAGCACCAGAGCGACCAGCCACAAGACTGGTCCTCCGGCGTCCATAAAGGCAAGAACAAACTCCCATAGTTCGCTAAACCAGCGCATCAATCAGGCTCCCTTGCCTTCTTCGACATGTTGGGCGATCAGACCGGTACTTTGCTCTTCAAGAACATGAATGATACCGCGGCTCTTGCTGGCCACCACTGCGTGCAGCAGAATCAGCGGGATTGCAGCAATCAGGCCCAGAACCGTCGTGATCAGGGCTGAGGAAATACCGCCCGCCATCACTTTCGGATCACCGGTACCGTACAGGGTAATCGCCTGGAAGGTCGCAATCATGCCCGTAACTGTACCGAGCAGACCCAGCAGCGGTGCGATGGCCGCGAGTACCTTGATGAGAGCAACACCCCGTTCGATTTTCGGTGTTTCCTTGAGTACGGCCTCGTCAAGTTTCAGCTCGAGGTTTTCAACGTCGTCATCCTTGTTGGCAAGGTAGACAGACATGATGCGGCCCAGCGGGTTGTTACCCGGCGTGCTGGATTTGGCCTGTTTGCGGATTTTTGCGCCCATGCCGGTCAGGGTCAGCAGGCGCTCCAGCGCCAGCAGCAAACCGAGAATAAGGACACCGGTGATAACGTAGCCAACCGCTCCACCCTGGTGATAGCGCTCCATGATGGACAGTTTGCGAACTTCCAGGGAGAGA
>JASBTO010000012.1 GCA_030148365.1 Kangiellaceae bacterium | reverse complement strand
CTCATGCTCATTCTGACGCCGGTGATCAGCCGCTCGATCCGCCGTGTCAGCGGTGCCATCAAGGAACTTACCCGTGGCGAATACAAAGAGCCGGTGATGGTCGGCGGACCGCCGGACATCCGCACACTGGGTGAAGATCTGGACTCCTTGCGGGAGCGCCTGCTGGCTTCAGAGCAACAGCAGCGGCGCTTCCTGCAGCACATGTCCCACGAGCTGAAAACACCTCTGGCGAGCCTGCTGGAAGGTACCGAGCTACTGATGGACGGCTCGGTCGGGCGGCTGGAATCGGCACAGATGGAGGTCGCCGAGATCCTCGGTAACAATACCCAGGACATGCGTCACCTGATTGAAAACCTGCTGGACTTTTCTGCCTGGCAAGCCAGTCAGACACGACTGCAATTGAGTCGCTTCGACATTTTCGGGCTGGTGCGCCAGTTGCTGGACTCCCACCGGGTGACCCTGGTGTCCAAAAACCTGCACCTGCACCTCGATGTTCGCCACTTTACAATCGAGGCGGATAAGGACAAATTGAGAGTGATGCTGGACAATCTTGTTTCCAACGCTCTCAAATACGCGCCGCGGGACGGCGATATTCATATTCGCGTCAGGCTGCTGGACAGCGCCGTCTCCATCGAAGTGGCCAACAGCGGCACCAATATTCCGGAGGGCGAGCGGGAAGCGATTTTCGAGCCTTTCTATACCGGTGCGCCGCCCAAGGACAGCCCGATGCGGGGTAGCGGCATTGGCCTGTCACTGGTCAGGGAGTACGTGCGTGCGCATAATGGTACTGTGACCTTGCAGGATGGCGAGTTTGAGGGGGCTCATTTTGTTATTCTGTTGCCGCAAGCCAAGGAAATTATTGATGAAGCCACGAGTTAGCCTGTTTTGCCTGTTATTGATCGGCGGCTGCAGTTACTGGCCCTTTGCCGACGATGACAAGCGCGATGTTGCGGTCAGCGCTGAGCAAACCGGCGGCCCGTCAGATACGTCGACGGATCTGGACACGGAAGCCTTGCGCGAGCTGTCGGAGGACGAGCGCAAGGCACAACTGGACCTGACCCTGGATCAGTACCTGGAGCGGCCCACCCCGGCCAGCCAGACCCGGCTCAACGCCCTGTTTCTGGCCTTTTCCGACACCCCCGCCTCTACCCTGATGCTGATCACCGGCCTTGCTGCCCTGCTGGAGCACGATGCCGGTATCCCGAGCCAGCCCCGAACCTTTCTGGACCAGCAGCTCAACTGGCTGACCCGGCACCGGATGTTGCTCAGCCAGGTTGCCGATCATGAGAACCAGTTGCGCACCGCCCGCAGCCATATGCGCCGGCTGGGCGCGGATTTGAAATCGTCCCACGCCCGCATCGAACAACTCGAACAGGCATTGAAGCAATCCCTGGAACAACTTGAAGCCCTGAAATCCATCGAAACGGACAACGGCGGCACTCCCTGAGCGGACGCACCGGCGGACAAGGAAAATTGAACATGGCAAAATCTTCACGGGGCAGAATCCTGCTGGTTGATGACGACCCCAGTCTGCTGCGGCTGCTCAGTATCCGGCTGGAGAAAAGCGGTTTTACCGTCGATGCCGTCAAAGATGCCCGCACTGCGGTGCAACTGCTGCAACGCAAACTTCCCAATATCGTCATCACCGATCTGCGTATGGACGAAATGGACGGCATGGATCTGCTCAAACGCCTGCACAGTGATCATCCCAGTCTGCCGGTTCTGATCATGACCGCCCACGGCACCATTCCCGATGCGGTCAAGGCCATGCAGAGCGGCGCCATGGGATTCCTCACCAAACCCATTAACCGCGAAGAACTGCTCGACCATGTCGAAAACGCCATGTCGATCACCCAGGGCGACAGCGACGATCAGGAATGGCGCGAAGCCATCATTACCCGTAGCCCGAAGATGGAAAGCCTGCTCGCCGAAGCCCATCAAGTGGCGCGCAGCAACTCCAGTATCCTTATCACCGGCAGCAGCGGCTCGGGCAAGGAATTACTCGCCAATGCCATTCACCGGGCCAGCAACCGTGCCGACGGCCCCTTCGTCGCCATCAATTGCGGCGCCATCCCGGAGCAGTTACTCGAATCGGAACTCTTCGGCCACAAGAAGGGGTCATTTACCGGAGCGACCAGCGATCATCAGGGCCTGATCCAGAGTGCCAACGGCGGTACCCTGTTTCTCGATGAAATCGGCGATATGCCGGTTCCCTTGCAGGTCAAATTGCTGCGGGTTTTGCAGGAACACAAAGTGCGCTCCGTGGGCGATACCCGGGACGTTGACGTCGATGTCCGCATTATTTCCGCGACCCACCGTGATCTGACGGAATTGATGAGCGCCGGGGACTTCCGGGAAGATCTCTTCTACCGGCTCAATGTGGTGCAACTGAAACTGCCGCCCCTCAAGGAACGCCACGAAGATATCCCCCTGCTGGTCAGCCATTTCCTGCAGCAGTTTGCCCGGCGCGACAAGACCGCCGCCAAGGTCTACGCCCCGGAGGCCATGGAATTGCTGGTGGCCGCGGAGTGGCCCGGCAATATCCGGCAACTGGCCAATATCGTCGAGCGCAACGTGGCACTGGCGCCGAGCACGGTGATCACACGGGCCCTGGTGGAAAAGGCGCTCGGCAGCGTCGACGGCAATCTGCCGCCGCTGGCCGAAGCCCGGGATGCCTTTGTCCGCAACTATCTGATGCAGCTCTTGCAAAGTACCGAAGGCAACGTATCCCAGGCGGCGCGGCTCGCGGCCAGAAACCGCACCGATTTTTACAAATTACTGTCCAAGCACGACATCGATCCCCAGGACTTCAAGACCCCGGCCGAGCCCTCCTCCTCTAAAACCAAGTAATTTCAACCAGATAGGCTTGTCGGATTCCACCGACAAGTCATCGCCTGCAGGCAGGTCATCGCTAACCAAACCCTGCGACTCTGCTACTGCGCTGTTTTTTTAATTAGTAATATCATGCAGATAGCTTAAATGGCACAAGAACTGCTGCATACTGGTTATCGATACAGGATCTGACCGGACACCGCACTACCCGACGCCATCGCCCTGCTCTGAGGGTCATTGCGTCCCGGTCCAACCGGAGGTAAGGAATCATGAACAAACTGACCGCACTTTTCGCAGCCGCAGTTTTGCTCGGTGGCTGCATGTCCGAAGACAGCGAGCCGCCCCAGGATCCCCTGACGGACGACGATACCACGACCCTTGATCCTGCCGGCGCCACCGTTGAGGCTGAGCAAAGCGAGGAAACCGTGGAAGTGATTGACGACTCTTCCGCGCAAACCGACGAAGTCAGCGCCGAACAAATGTTTGTCCGCCTGGACAGCGACAGTGACACCCATATCGACGTGGACGAGGCTGCCGTCAATGAAGATGTCGCCCTGCAGTTTACGGACACGGACGGCAATGGCGATGGCCTGATCAGCCGGGATGAATTCCTCGATGCCTATGGCTCGGATATGAGTCCGCAGGAAGAAGAGATGATGGAGGAAACCAGTTTCGAGAAAGACCCTGAAAACTGACCGTCGCTCGTGACCCCGGGCAAGCGGCAAGCCGGGCCGCGCCTCCTGCGCGCCCGGCGGTCGCCGGTCAAAGCTGTCCACTCACCTGAAAATGACTGGCTGTCGCAAAAAGCAGACAGTTTAATTTCAAGGTTTTCAAATACTTGCAATCCCGGCTCGATATCTGTCTGCAAATGGCGACTGATTGTCGGCAAAACCACCTCTCATTTCTGCTCCCCACCCGTCCGACCAGTCCGCGGGCCTTGCCTGGCACGCCTTGCCGAACCCTGGCACAACATCTGCTTGGACAAGGGTGCATGGCCGTCTGTCCGATAACCGCCGACATCCATGCCGCTGCCGCCGGTTTTCCTGTCCCCGGTTACTATCCGGCTTATTCGGGAGAGGAGCTGCGGCAAGTCCGGAAACCTGCTTCGTGAGAAGCAAGGTTTCCGGGGCCGGTCGAAAGCAGCCTGCCCTGGCAGATTGTCCGCGACCCGCACGAGTTTCCCCCCAACCCGAAACCGCTACAGCCCCTGTCTATTCAGATTATTCAATTGCGGTCACTCCGGCTCCGACGTGGCCGACCAAAGTGGCCGTCAGGTCGGACTTCCCCTGCCCTGTTGCGGAATAAAGACAGTTTTTCTTCAAGCTTTTCAAGGCGTTGGATTTTAGCAGCGAAAAATGTCGGGATTCAGCGACGAAAATGCCGAAGCCTCGCCGAACTATCCGCATAGCCGATCGTACCGCGTTGAAAGGGCCTCTATAACTCATTTTATTTCAATGAGTTACAAAACATGGCATGGCGACTGCAGCGGTTCTGTGCAACCTGGCGGTGCCGGTTCCCCGAACCAATCGACTAACTGCCCGGAAATCGAATCGACATCCGGTTGCCCGACAACCGCCACACTGGAGAATCTCTATGAAAGCACTGACTTTGCTGTTTGCCTCGACCGTGATCGCAGGCGCTACCGCCACCGCCGCCGGTACGCCACAGGACAAGTCACCGGCCACCCGGCTGGTCAACGAGCAAGCCCGGATTGACACTGTGCAGCCGCAAACGGCCGCGCCGGAAACCGAGCAAGCGCGTAGCCTGTTTGCGCATATCGACGCCGATGCCGATGGCAATATCAGTGCCGCAGAAGCTTCGGGAATCCCTGCGGTCTCCGATCAATTCGAGAAGGCGGACGCCAACTATGACGGCGTCCTCAGCGAAGAGGAATTCGTGGCCGTCTGGGGCCAGGCACGGGACGGCCGCCGGTCCTGAAGGCCCGGTCTTGCGCCCGTCAGACATCGCCAGACCTTGCCACCCCACACTATTTACCATGACCGGTACGCCGGTCCGGGCCCGGTT
>JASBTO010000011.1 GCA_030148365.1 Kangiellaceae bacterium | reverse complement strand
GGAGAGCCCGGGGACTTGAAAGCCTCGGCTGCCGCATTCGCGGATTTGACGCGGACCCGAAAGTGATCGCGGTTGCCGAGGGCAACATCAGGCGTGCCGGTCTCGGCAACCATATCGAGGTCAGCCAGCGGTCGATAGAAGGCTTGACTGTTGCTGAGCCGGACAGCGCCGGTCTGCTGGTCTGCAACCCGCCCTATGGTGAGCGTCTCGGCGATGTCGATGCCCTGAAACCCCTTTACCGGCAGCTTGGCAAAACTCTGAAATCCGCTGGCGAGCAGTGGCGGGGCGCCGTTATTACTTCGGAGAAGGAACTGGCGCGGGAACTCGGGATCCGTGCACAGAAGACCTACAAGTTGTTCAACGGCGCCCTGGAGTGCGATCTGTATATTTTCGAGTTGTCCGAGGGACAGTTTTTCACGCCCTTTGATCCGGAAAAGGTCGCCCCTGACTGGGACAAGGGCCTCAGGGACAGCGCCCGGATGCTGGCCAACCGGCTGCGCAAGAATCAGCAGCGGCTGAAATCCTGGCGGATCCAGAACGAGATCTCCAGTTACCGGCTCTATGATGCGGATTTGCCAGAGTACTCGGCGGCGATAGACATTTACGGCGACCAGGTCCATGTGCAGGAATATGCGCCGCCGAAGACCATTCCCGACAAGGTGGCCGAGCGACATCTTGCAGAGCTGGTGAGGGTCGCCAGTGGCGTATTGCAAATTCCCCAGACCAGAATTTCCGTCAAGGCTCGGCAGCGTCAAAAAGGGCAGAGCCAATATCAGCGGCTTTCCCGAAGTCGGGACTTCTTCGTGGTTACGGAGGGTGGCCTGAAGTTCCGGGTTAACTTGCGGGATTATCTGGATACGGGATTGTTCCTCGACCATCGCAAGACCCGGGACCTGGTGCGCAAGGCAAGCGCCGGCAAGCGCGTATTGAACCTGTTTGGCTATACCGGCAGCGTTTCGGTTTATGCCGCGGCGGGCGGCGCCCACAGTGTCACCACGGTCGACATGTCAAAAACCTACCTGGATTGGGCGAAAAGCAATTTCAGTCTTAACGGATTACAGGGAAACCACTTTGAATTTGTCCAGGCGGATTGTCTGCAGTGGCTGGAAGCCATGTTGCAATCCCGGGTCAAACCCTACGACATGATCTTTCTGGATCCGCCGACTTTTTCCAATTCCAAACGTATGGAGCAGGTCTTTGACGTACAACGGGATCACGACAAGTTGATCCGGGCCTGCATGATGTTGCTCAAACCGGATGGCCAGTTATTGTTTTCCAACAACTTCCACAAGTTCAAAATGGACCCCGACCTGAGGGAGCAATACCGGATTCAGGAGATCACGGCCCGAACCCTGCCCCCGGATTTTGCCAAAAGCCGCAATCACCATCGCTGCTGGGAAATCCGCCACGAAGCCGCTGAGGCATCCGAACCCGATGCCGGCGCTTCCCGGACGGCGGCAATCTGGCAGGGACGAAAATAGGCGTCGATAGCAGCAGGAGTCGATGCTTTTCCGGACACTTCAGGTTGCCGTTCGAACGATGGCAGCCACCGCAAACATGGAGGTAGACAGATGGACAGAAAGTTACTTCGGCAGAAAGTCTCGGCACTGGCCGGTCTTTTTGCAATAGCTCTCCCATGGCCGGTGTTAGCCGGACCCGATAACCTGGAGAATCACCATTCGTCAATGCTCGCCAAAGGCCGATACCTGGTAAAAGTAGCCGGCTGTAACGATTGCCATACTCGCGGCTACAAGGAGGCAGAAGGTAAAATCCCGGAAGCACAATGGTTAACCGGAGACAGTTTTGGCTGGCGAGGTCCCTGGGGTACAACCTACGCAGCAAACCTGAGGTTGACACTGGGTAACCTGACAGAAGAACAGTGGCTCATCTATGCGAAGAGTCTGCGCACCCGTCCACCAATGCCCTGGTTTAACCTGAATATTATGGAAGACGTTGATTTGCAAGCCATCTACCAGTTCATTCAGAGTCTGGGTCCGGCTGGCCAACCCGCCCCGGAATTTGTACCACCGGACCGGGAGCCGCAACCTCCTTTTGCGCTTTTTCCTTCTCCCGAACCAGAGTAGTCGGCGGGGTTGAAGTCCCGCAAGTCCCCGGCAGTGATACAGCCGGGGCTTGGGCGACTCACTAAAACCGGGTCTTGCCGGTTTTTTTACACGGCGGCCGGAATACGGTTTACTGACAAGCTGACGACAGGTCTTCGGGAACTTGAAGGGGAAAAGGGAAGTCATGCAGGAAATGGAAAGGACAGTCTTTGATCGTATTTCAGTGCCGGCGGGCTATCTCGCGGTGGTACTCGTCAACTATCTCGCCAACGCGCTTCCCATTGGAGGTCAGACAACAGGTGAGGTCTCCGCTCGCTATGCATCTCTGTTCACGCCCGCCGGCTTTACTTTTTCGATTTGGGGGCTGATTTATTTCGGGCTCGGGATCTATGCCGTCTATCAGGCGCTGCCGGCTCAAAAAAAGAGCGACTCGCTTGCCGGAATTTCCCGGCCCTTCCTGATCACTTGTTTTGCCAATATGGCCTGGATAATCGCCTGGCATCATGAACTTGTGACCCTCGCGCTGGCGGTAATGATTCTGTTGCTGTTGGCATTGCTGCGGATTTACTTCATTCTGAATCGCGACAATAGCCACGCATCGCTGAGCAGAAGATTGTGTGTTCACGTGCCTTTCAGTATCTATCTGGCATGGATAACCGTGGCCTTGCTGGCCAATATCACCGTCGTGCAGGTGGCGAACGGGTGGCAGGATGCCTTTATCACCGGCGTTGACTGGACCCTGATCAAGCTGGCGGTGGCCATCGCAATCGGCGCCCTGGCAGTGTTGAGGCAGGGAGACGTGGCCTTTGTGCTGGTCATCGGCTGGGCGGCGTTCGGGATCGCGGCCGGACAGGCCGATAGTGCCGCGATAGCCGGCGCCGCGACCTTGCTGGTCTATTTGTCGGTACTGTTTGCGGCCATGGGGCTGATTACAGACCGCCGGGCCCCGATTGCCTGATACCGTGTCCGAACCCGGATCACAGGCACAAAAAAGCCCGGTCGGTCCGGGCTTTTTTGTGCCTGAAAATCAATCAGGATTTGGCAGCAGCTTTCTTTGTTGTTGCCTTTTTGGTTGCCGTTTTCCGGGCAGGCGCCTTTTTCGTGGTGGCTTTTTTGGCCGGGGCCTTTTTTGCTACAGCTTTCTTGGCAGGTGCCTTTTTGGCAGACGTCTTTTTAGTCGCTGCTTTTTTGGCGGGCGTCTTTTTAACGACATCTTTTTTGGCCGGTGCCTTGGCAGCTTTGGCTTTTTTCGCAGGCTTTTTCTTTTTGGCCTTGGCTTTGGCTTTTTTGGCCTCGGCTTTTTCCCAGTCTTTCTCGAACTTGGCAATCACCTTGTCGAGGGCTGTCTGTTTACGCTTGGCCAGCTTGAGTTTGGCAACGTCGGCCTTGGCGGCAGTGACATCCTTGTTGGCAGCAGTGAGTTGGGTGTTGGCATCTTTCAAGGCGGCTTTGGCTTTGTCACGGCTGGTTTTGGCCGCTGCTGTCGGTTTGTTTTTTACTCTTTCATTGGCAGTGGAAACGCGGCCTTTTGCTTTTGCAACTTTGTTCTTGGCACTGGCCTGCGCTTTTGTAGCTTTTGCGAGGTTGCGCTCCGCATCCTTCATCTGGCTGTCGAGCGTCGCAGGTTTTGCGGACTTGGCAGTTTTGCGTGCAGTTTTCGTTTTCGGCTTTGCAGTCTTGCTTGCGGCCATGATTGTATTCCCCTGAGTGAGTCGTCGCTTGCGGTAAAAGTGGTTGAAATTATACGCAAAGACTTTTGGAAAGTTAAACTTATTTTGATATAAAGGAGTTAGCCGAATTCATGATCATTTTGAATTCAAATTCCGGGGCATTTTCTGTCCCATATTTGCAGGCCCACATCATGAAGTTGCAGCTCTATACAACCCTGGGTTGTCATCTGTGCGAGCAAGCCGAATCCATGTTGCAGCAACTGGACGAACAAGCGGATAAAAACTTTTCCTGGGAAGCTGTGGAGATCGCAGTCAGTGATGCCATGGTCGAAAACTACGGCGAACGCATTCCGGTGATCAAGCGTGCCGACACCGAAGAAGAAATCGGCTGGCCCTTTACGCTGCAGCAACTTGAACGCTGGCTGCAGACCTGACGGCTCCACCCGGCGACGCTCCGTTGTCCTGAACCCTCCGAGACACCGACAGGGCGGCGCAACCAGCACTGTTCCGCGTACTGATGACCAGCCTGATAAGGTAATTTTCACCTTGACTTCCCATCGCTTGAAACGTATGTTTTAAACAAGTGTTTATTTCATGATCCGATATGTCCAAAAAGCAGGAAACCAAAGCCCGGATACTGGATGCCGCCCAGGTTCTGTTCGCAGAGCGTGGCTTCGCGGAGACCAGTCTGCGGGCAATTACCACCCGCGCCAATGTCAATCTGGCTTCGGTGAACTATCACTTTGGCTCGAAAAAGTCATTGATTCAGGCAGTCTTTGACCGGTTCCTGGCGGATTTCACCAAGGAGCTCTCCCGGGAACTCCGGCTCATGGATGCGTCCAGCGAGCCGGTTACCATCGAGTTGGTACTGGAAGGTCTGATCGAACCCCTGATTACCATCAACAAGCAGCAGGCCAACGGCATTTCCATTTTCATGCGCCTGCTCGGACGCGCTTACGCGGAGACCCAGGGGCATTTGCGTCGCTATGTCACCGAGCGCTACGGCCATGTCCTGGAACAATTTACCGCCCAACTCCAGAAAGCCTATCCGAGTCTCGATATGAGTCAGGTGTTCTGGCGGCTGCATTTCATGCTGGGCAGTCTGATTTTTACCCTCGCCGGTTCCGAAGCCTTGCGGGAGATTTCCGAGTCCGACTTCGGTCAAAAAGTTTCCATAGAAGAATTGATCCACCAAATCATCCCTTTCCTCGCCGCAGGCATGCGTGCGGAAGCCTAACCCATAGCAGGTGAATATCATGGTTACCCTGGTACAGTCTCTCGTCATGTTGTTGTTGGTCGGCGTCTTCGCCTACCGCCGTGAAAAAATGTCCCATGCAATGCTCATGGCGGCTGCGGCGCTGGTGGTGATGACCGTAATCATGGGCTTCAGTATCCTGCCCTGGTTGATCTTTGCCGTCGTGGCGGCGCTTTACCTTGCCAACGATCTGCGCATGGATTTTGTGACCCGCAAGGTTTACGACTTCTTCCGCAAGGTGCTGCCGCCGATGACCGAGACGGAAAAAGTGGCGCTCGAAGCCGGCGATGTCTGGTGGGAAGCGGACCTGTTTCGCGGCAATCCAGACTGGGACAAGCTACACGCTTTTCCGAAGCCCGAGCTGACTGCCGAAGAGCAATCATTTCTGGACAACGAAACCGAAACCCTCTGTCGCATGCTCGATGACTGGGAGATAGTCAATCAGCGCAAGGATCTGCCGAAAGAAGTCTGGGATTACATGAAGGAGCAAGGCTTTTTCGGTCTGATTATTTCCAAACAATACGGCGGCAAGGAATTCTCCGCGCTGGCCCATTCGACGATTGTCACCAAAATCGCCAGCCGCAGCGGCTCGGCGGCGGTCACGGTGATGGTACCTAATTCTCTCGGGCCGGCGGAATTGCTGATGCATTACGGCACCACCGAGCAAAAGGATCGTTATTTGCCGACCCTGGCCACAGGCGAAGAAATCCCCTGCTTTGCCTTGACCGCCCCCAAGGCGGGCTCCGATGCGGGCGCCATTCCCGACACTGGCGTCGTGTGCATGGGCGAGCACGAGGGCGAGCAGGTGCTCGGCATCCGGCTCAATTTTGACAAGCGCTACATTACCCTGGCGCCCGTCGCCACCGTGGTGGGGCTGGCCTTCAAACTCCAGGACCCCGATGGCCTTCTCGGTGACAACACAACCCGGGACTACGGCATTACCTGTGCGCTGATCCCCGCCGATCATCCCGGTATGGAAATCGGTAACCGGCACATTCCGATGAGCATGGCGTTCATGAATGGACCGGTGCGGGGCGAGGATGTATTCATCCCGGTCGACTGGATCATCGGTGGCCGCGAATATGCCGGCCAGGGCTGGCGCATGTTGATGGAATCTCTCGCGGCGGGACGTTCCATTTCCCTGCCGGCGATTGGCGCGGCAACGGGCAAGGTGTCTTACCGGATGACCGGCGCCTATGCCCGCATTCGTGAGCAGTTCAAAACGCCGATCGGTTACTTCCAGGGCGTCGAGGAAGCCATGTCCCGAATTGCGGGATACGCCTACCAACTCGAAGCCTGTCGGGTGATGACCGCGAGTGCGGTCGATCTCGGCGTCAAGCCGTCGGTGGTGTCGGCCATTGCCAAATACCACATGACGGAAATGGGCCGGCAAACCGCCACCGATGCCATGGACGTCCACGGAGGCCGGGGCTTGATTCTGGGTGAGCGCAACTATCTCGCCTACGGCTACATGAACCAGCCGATTGGCATCACCGTGGAAGGCGCCAACATTCTGACCCGGAACCTGATTATCTTCGGACAGGGCGCCATTCGCTGTCACCCCTACATTTTCCGCGAGATGCAGGCGGCCACCAACGACGACTTCGAAACGGGCCTGAAAAAATTCGACAGTTTGCTGTTCCGTCATATCGGCTACAGCCTCAGCAATTTTGCCCGGGCCTTTGCCCTCGGCCTGACCGGCGCCCGGATCAAACGCGTTCCCGTCGACGGCCCTACAGCAGTCTATTATCGGCAACTCAGCCGGATGAGCGCTGCGCTCGCGTTTACGTCCGATATAGCCATGTTGATCCTCGGTGGTGAACTTAAGCGCAAAGAGCGTTTGTCGGCCCGCTTGGGCGACGCCCTCAGCCATCTCTACCTGAGCTCGTCGGTGCTCAAGTTCTATCGCGACAGCGGCTGCCGGGAAGCGGATCTGCCCTATGTTGACTGGAATCTGCAAACCAGCCTGTTCGAAATCCAGAAAGCCCTGCTGGAATTCTGCGAGAACTTCTCCAACCGCTTTGTCGGCAAATTCCTCAAGCGCATGATCTTCCCCTTCGGCCCGAGCTACGAGCTGCCGAGTGACCGGCTTGAACACAAGCTGGTGGCGGCGATGATGGAAGAGAGCGAATTGCGGGATCGGATTACCCGGTACACCTACATCAACCGGGATCCGCAAGATGCCACCGGTCGCGTCGAGAATGCCTTCAGCCTGGTGCTGGCCACCGTCGGCACCCGCAAGATTATCCGCAAAGCCGTCAAGGCAGGAGACATCGACCGGAGCTTGAGCCCGGAACAGCGGGCCCGGAAAGCCGTGGAACTGGAGCTCATCGACAATGGAGCGGCCACCGCCTTTATCGAGGCGGAAGCAGCCCGTCTCGACGCAATCCAGGTTGATGATTACACGCCTGAAGCGGTGAAAAACGCCTCCGGAGAAATCGACAATCCGGATCAACAGGCCGCCTGAGCGCACCGGACTGCCCGTCTGTTACGAGATGACGGGTGACGGGCCCCGGGAACTGGGCCATAATAGACTCCAATTGACCAAGCCGGCACCTGCCGGCTTTTTTCTGTCGCCGTTCGCGTCAGGCATATTCACCGCAGGTTGAAATTGTCTGGCCGGGCGTTGGTCTTATACAATAGGGCCTGTTATCAGATCCGTTTGAAACCCCGGCGATAACCGAACTGAATCCCGCTGCACCAGGCGAGGATTGGCGCGCCATGACCGCGCGAAGGGCAATTTGGTGGGGTCGCCGGCATATACCCGAATTACGGGCATTGGAGTCAACATTATGAGCAACCAAGACAAACTGGTGATATTCGATACCACCTTGCGTGACGGCGAGCAAAGCCCGGGCGCATCCATGACCCGTGAAGAGAAAGTCGAAATCGGCAAGGCGCTCGAGAAACTCCGGGTGGATGTGATCGAAGCCGGCTTCGCCATTGCCAGCCCTGGCGATTTCGAGTCGGTCAAGGCCGTCGCCGAAGCGGTCAAGGACAGCACCGTGTGCAGTCTGTCACGGGCCCTGGAAAAGGATATCGAAGTGGCTGCCGAGGCCCTCAAACCTGCCAACTCCGGTCGTATCCATACCTTTATCGCGACATCTCCGATCCACATGAAATACAAGCTGCAGATGGAGCCGGACAAGGTTATCGAGCAGGCGGTCAACGCGGTCCGGATCGCCCGCAACCTGATGCCCGACGTCGAGTTCTCCTGCGAGGACGCCGGCCGCTCCGAACTGGATTTTCTGTGTCGGATCATCGAGCAGGTCATTGACGCAGGCGCACGCACGATCAATATTCCCGATACCGTCGGCTACAGCGTACCGGACCAGTATGGCGCCCTGATTGGCAATTTGATCGAGCGAATTCCCAATGCTGACAAGGCGATCTTCTCCGTGCACTGCCACAATGATCTCGGTCTCGCGGTGGCCAACTCCCTGGCGGCGGTCAATTGTGGCGCGCGCCAGGTGGAATGCACCATCAATGGCCTCGGCGAGCGGGCCGGCAACGCGTCCCTGGAAGAGATCGTCATGACGGTGAAGACGCGCAGCGACTTTTTCCCGTGCGAAATCGGCATCGACACCCGGCATATCGTTCCTACCTCCCAACTGGTGTCCAAAATCACCGGTTTCCCGGTTCAGCCCAACAAGGCGATTGTCGGCGACAATGCCTTTGCTCACGAGTCCGGCATTCACCAGGATGGCGTGCTCAAGCACCGGGAGACCTACGAAATCATGCGCGCCGAAGATGTCGGCTGGGCCCATAACAAGATGGTGCTGGGCAAACATTCCGGCCGTAACGCTTTCCGTGTCCACTTGCAGGGCCTCGGTGTTGATTTTACCGACGATGAGTCCTTCAACAGCGCGTTCCGGGCCTTCAAGGTACTGGCTGACGAAAAACACGACATCCAGGATTCCGATCTCCTGAATCTGGTGGGCCACGCCTGATCATGGAGGAAGAGCAGCGCCTCCAGTACCTCGCAGCCATGGGGGTGCCCGTCTGGGTGGCCCGTGATGATCCCGCGCGCCCGCAAACCTCAACCGATAGCGAAGACGCCGCAGAGGGCAAGTATCTGTGTCTGGCTGCGGGTGACGACCTGCAAGCGGGAGCCTGCTGGATCCTGTTGGCGGACCGCGGCGAGCTGGATTCGCCGCTGGCCCGTTCACTGAAACGGGCTCTGGAGTCGCTGCTGGACAATGCCTTGCCCGTGGCACTGGCGGCCCCGGCGTCTCGCCTTAAACCCGGTGTGGTAACCCTTGCCAAGTGGCGGCAGTCGCAACCGGAAGCGGTGCTGGCGCTAGGTGACGGGGCTGCGCAAGCCTGCGCGGGACAGTTGCGCCTGGAGCCGGTCGTGGTGCCGGAACTCGGACAGTTGCGGCAATCATCCCGCCACAAACGGGAATGCCTTGAGCGCATGCTGGAACTGGTTGGCGCCAGTGATCTTGTGGACGATGGCTGAGCAGACCATCCGGCCGCTCGAAGCCGACGACCTTGAGCGAGTCTGCACTATCGAGCAAACCGTATACGAAGTGCCCTGGAGCGATCAGGTCCACCAGGACTGTCTTGAGCGGCATTATCCCAGTCTCATTCTCGAGATTGACGAAGTGCTCGCCGGCTATGCGGTTTTTCAGTATTTTGTCGACGAATCCCACCTGTTGAATCTGGCAGTTGATCCCTGTTTTCAGGGACAGGGCCTGGGCCGGGATCTGCTGCGCTCGGTAGAGCGGGTCAGCCTTGAAGATGGCATGCGCAGCCTGTTCCTGGAAGTAAGGTTCTCCAACCCGGTGGCCAGAAACCTGTATCTGAGCGAAGGCTTCGCCGAGATCGGCATACGCCGCAACTACTATCCGACCCGCAGGGGTCGGGAGCATGCCTACGTGCTCAGCAAGCGGCTCGACTGACGCTTCCGTTTGCCGGATTCCCGGCGGGGGCCAATTTAATGGCGACGATGCGGTTTCCGGCAAAAAAGCAGGTATAATAGCCCGCTTTTGGCCAGCACCCCATAATCCATGTCACAGCTAGATCGCGAAGTCGAAAACCGGCGCACTTTTGCCATCATTTCCCACCCGGACGCGGGCAAGACCACCATTACCGAAAAGCTGTTGCTGACCGGTGGCCAAATCCAGGAAGCCGGTACGGTCAAGGGCCGCAAGTCCGGGCGTCATGCTACTTCGGACTGGATGGAACTGGAGAAACAGCGGGGCATCTCGGTGACCACCTCGGTCATGCAATTCCCCTACAAGGGACGAATCGTCAATCTGCTCGATACCCCGGGCCACGAGGATTTCTCCGAGGATACCTACCGGACCCTGACCGCAGTGGATTCGGCGCTCATGGTGATCGACGCCGCCAAGGGTGTCGAGGCTCGCACCATCAAGTTGATGGAAGTCTGTCGGCTTCGGGACACCCCCATTATTACCTTCATGAACAAGATGGACCGGGACATCCGGGATCCCGTCGAACTGATGGATGAAGTGGAACAGGTGCTCAATATCCAGTGCGCGCCGGTGACCTGGCCGATTGGCATGGGCAAACAGTTCAAGGGGGTCTATCACCTGCTCGAAGACAAGACCTATCTCTACCAGTCGGGTCAGGGCCACCGAATCCAGGAGGTGCGGGTCATCGAAGGACTCGACAATCCGGCCCTTGACGATGCGGTCGGCGATCTGGCCAGCGACTTGCGGGAAGAGTTGGAACTGGTGATCGGCGCCAGCCACGAATTCGAACTGGAGCCATTTCTGGCCGGTACCCTGACGCCGGTATTCTTCGGTACGGCCCTCGGTAACTTTGGTGTCGACCAGATGCTCGATGGTCTGGTGACCTGGTCCCCGGCACCTGCCGACCGGGCAACGGAACAACGCCAGGTCGAGGCCACGGAAGAGCCCCTGACCGGTTTTGTGTTCAAGATTCAGGCCAACATGGACCCCCAGCACCGTGACCGCATCGCATTCATGCGGATTTGCAGCGGCCATTATCGCAAGGGCATGAAGATGCGCCATGTGCGCATCAAGCGGGATGTCACCATCGCCAATGCCCTGACCTTTCTGGCGGGCGAACGGGAGCATCTGCAGGAAGCCTGGCCCGGCGATATCATCGGCCTGCACAACCACGGCACCATCCAGATCGGTGATACTTTTACCGAAGGCGAAGAGCTGAAATTTACCGGCATTCCCCATTTCGCACCGGAATTGTTCCGCCGCGTGCGTCTGCGGGATCCCCTCAAGAACAAGGCTCTGCAAAAAGGTCTGGTGCAATTGTCGGAAGAGGGCGCAACCCAGGTGTTCCGACCGCAGAATTCAAACGATTTGATTTTGGGGGCGGTGGGTGTGCTACAGTTTGACGTGGTGGCCCATCGCCTGAAAGCCGAATACAATGTCGATTGCGTCTATGACAATATCAATATCGCAACGGCCAGATGGGTCCGCTCCGATAACGAAAAGAAATTTGAAGAATTCAAAAGGAAGGCGTTCGACAATCTGGCGCTGGACGGGGGCGATAACTGGACTTACCTGGCTCCGACTCAGGTTAATCTGAACCTGACCATGGAGCGCTGGCCGGAAATCGAATTTTTTGAAACCCGCGAGCACTGACACGGTTAGTTGGTCATTCATGATATTCAAAAAAAAGAAGAAGTCACCTGCTCCGGCAATCGAGTTGTTTGACAGCCATTGCCATCTCGACTTCGAGGCCTTTGATGGCAATCGCGAGAATCTTGTGGACAAATCCCGCAAGGAAGGTATTTCCGGAATTCTGATCCCGGCCGTCACCAAGGAGCGCTGGCGTCTGGTTCGACAACTTGCGGCGCGCTATCCGGGGATCTACTCAGCGCTGGGCCTGCATCCCATGTTCATGGATGAGCACCAGGATCGGCATTTGCGGGATCTGGAGATGGCCTTGTCCATCAAGCCGGTCTGGGCGGTCGGCGAAATAGGCCTGGATCATTACGACAAGGGCGCAGATCGCGCTGCACAGTACCAGCTGTTCAAGGCTCAGGTGGCCATCGCCGGTAACGCCCGCCTGCCGCTGATATTGCATGTCCGCAAGGCTCATGAAGAAGTTCTGCGGTTGCTACGCCATAACCGGTTTGAGTTCGGCGGCATCATCCACGCCTTCAATGGCAGTGCCGAGCAGGCAAGCCGCTACCGGGATCTCGGCTTCAAATTCGGCTTTGGAGGTGCGATCACCTATCCGCGCGCGGTCAAATTGCGAACTCTGGTGGGGGATTTGCCGCTCACGGATATCGTGCTTGAAACTGACGCACCGGACATGCCGCCCATCAGTTGCGAGAAAGGCAAGAATACGCCTCTGCATTTGTTTGATAATTTCCGGACCCTCTGCGAACTTCGCGAGGAACCGCCCCATGAAATTGCCCGTCAAACGACTGCCAATGTACGCGAAGTTCTGAATATCAGCTGATTTCTTTAAAACAGACACCGCCGGGAAAGCAACCATGACTGACACGCGCACCAGAACCAGCAAGCTGACCGGCCTTTCCATCCTTGAAAACCTGGCTCACGATGGCCTGATTTCCGATGCCCAGTTGCTGACCGCCAAGTCCAGGGTACATGGCCATGGTGACAAGCACCCGATCGACCAGGTGGCCAGTCTGAATCTTGAAGCCGCCGACGGCAATGGCCTGACCCTGACGTCGACCAAGATCAGCCAATGGCTCGCCGATCGCAACGGCATGGACTTTGTTCGCCTGGATCCACTCAAGATCCAGGTCGAACAGGTTACCCAGGTGATGTCCCAGGCATTCGCCCGCCGGCACCAGATCCTCGCCGTGGACGTGTCCGATGCCCTGGTTACGGTAGTGTCCGCAGATCCGGGAAACAACAGTTGGCAGGCCGGTCTGCAGCAGGTTTTGCGCAAACCCGTGAAGCACGCCCTCGCCAGCCCCGGCGCTATCCGGCGTTACACAGAAGAATTCTACTCCCTGTCCCATTCGGTCAAAGGCGCGCATACCAGCGCCACGGAAGAGCGGGGCATTGGTAACCTCGAGCAACTTATCGAACTTGGCGATAGTGGTGATGTAGACGCCAATGACCAGCATGTTATCCGGATTGTCGACTGGCTTTTACAATATGCGTTCGAACAGCGTGCCAGTGATGTTCATATCGAGCCGCGCCGCAATATGGGGCTGGTACGGTTCCGCATCGACGGCGTCCTGCAAAAAGTCTATGAATTGCCGGCCACGATCACCAATGCCGTGGTCAGCCGTTTCAAGATCCTCGGGCGTATGGATGTCGCGGAAAAGCGGAAGCCGCTCGACGGCCGGGTGAAAACCAAATCACCCAACGGCCAGGAAATCGAGCTGCGTTTGTCGACCATGCCGACGGCATTCGGCGAGAAATTCGTGGGCCGGATATTTGATCCGACGGTGCTGACCAAAGAGTTTTCCGATTTGGGGCTCGACAAAAATACGGAAACACAATGGCTGGAAATGGTCAGCAATCCGACCGGGATTGTGCTGGTCACCGGACCAACGGGTTCCGGCAAGACCACAACCCTGTATACCTCGCTGAAACATCTGGCGACCTCGGAAGTGAACGTCTGCACCATTGAGGATCCCATCGAGATGGTGGAGCCGGCGCTTAACCAGATGCAGGTGCACCATGAAATCGGCCTGGATTTCGCCTCCGGTGTCCGGACCCTGCTGCGGCAGGATCCCGACATCATCATGGTCGGCGAAATCCGCGATCGGGAAACCGCTGAAATGGCGGTCCAGGCGGCCCTGACCGGCCACCTCGTCATCTCGACCCTGCACACCAATGATGCGCCCTCGGCCATCACCCGGTTGATTGATATCGGCGTCGAGCCCTATCTCATCAACGCCAGTTTGCTCGGCGTCATGGCCCAGCGTCTGGTGCGGATCCTGTGCCCGAACTGCAAGGTCGAAGCAGTTCCGGACGAGAAAGCCTGGCAACAATTGATCGGCGACGTCCCGGTTAAAACGCCGGAGACTGTCTATCTGCCCAAGGGCTGCGAGGAGTGTCGACAAACCGGCTACAGTGGCCGCCAGGGGGTGTACGAGCTGATGGCGATTACCCCGCAGCAAAAAGCGTTGATAGTCCCCGGCGTCAATGATCGCATCATTCGCGAGCAGGCACTCAAGGACGGCATGTATTTGCTGCGGATCAGCGGCGCCCGCAAGGTGGCCCAGGGCCTGACCACCATCGAGGAAGTCATGCGCGTAGCACCGGCGGCGGACTAGCGGCACCTGTCATGCACTGGAGCAGGGACGGGTACCAAGTGGGTACCGATAACGCCACTTTCGACTTCGACATAATCCATGCCTATCTGGCCCAATCCTATTGGAGCCCGGGAATCCCCAGAGCCACGCTGAAAAAAGCCATTGAAGGCTCTCTGTGTTTTGGCCTGTTTGGCAAAGGGCAGCAAATCGGCTTCGCCCGGGTGGTCAGCGACCGGGCCACTTTTGCCTACCTGTGTGATGTGTTTGTGTTACCGGATTTTCAGGGGCAGGGACTCGGGCGCTGGCTGATGGACTGTGTCATGGCGCACCCGGACCTGCAGGCGCTTCGCCGAATCGTGCTGGTGACCCGTGATGCCCACAGCCTTTACAAGGAATTTGGTTTCACGGCACCTGGCAAGCCGGAAGGTTATATGGAATTGCACAAGCCGGGCATATACCGGTCTTCAGTTGGCGCTCCTGACGGAGACTGAAAAACCTCTATTCCCCGGCTTGCTCTGCCGGCGCCTCGGGCGCCTCAAAATCCATACGCTTGAGGACATCGTGGTAACGGCGAATATTGTCGACATAGCCAACGGGTTCATCGCCCCGGGCATAGCCAAACCGGGTTTTTGAATACCAGCGTTTCTGGCGCAATCGCGGCAGGTACTGTTTCACATCGACCCACTTGTCCGGGTTGGCATTTTCCGCCGCGGCGAGGATACGCGCATCCTCGAGGTGGCCGAAGCCGACATTGTAGGAGGCGAGGGCAAACCAGGTCCGATCGGGCTCGCCAATCCGCTCCGGGATTTTGCCTTTGACCCGTCGCAGGTAGGCGGCGCCGCCGATAATGCTTTGCTCCGGATCCATGCGGTTGGTAACGCCCATCATTTTGGCGGTGCTCTGGGTCAGCATCATCAGCCCGCGAACGCCGGTCGGGGAGACGGCGCGGGGATTCCAGTGGGATTCCTGGTAACTCATCGCGGCCAGCAGGCGCCAGTCCAGATCCTCGCCGGCAGCTTCCATGAAATGGGCCTGATACTCGGGCAGTTTCCGGGAAATATCACGGACAAACTGGCGACTGCCGACATAATCAAATTTGTCGATATGCCCGTAATAGCGCTCGACCAGCTCGTCGAGGGCGCCACTGCTGCGCAATTCGCCGAAAAACCGGATGGCTTCGGCATACAGGGAGTCGTCGTTGTTGTTTACGAACGCCCAGGCCAGTTGCTCCGGATCGGCGAGACTGAAGGCGACCGCCAGCTCCGGCTGGAAGGGGCGGATCAGTTCCAGTTCGTGGGAGTCGGCGATGGTGTAACGAATTTCGCCATCGAGGACTTTTTGCAGCAATTCCTCGCTGCTGAACTCGCTGGTCTCGTTCCACAGCAAATCCTGGTAGTCCTGTTGCAACTGTCGCAAGGCTTCGACATGGCTGCTGTTGGCGATGACCTTGAATTCGCCTTCGAGCTGGGACAGATCCCGGGGCCGGGTTTCGCCCTGCTGGTACACCAGTTTCTGGGTGATCTCCTGATAGGGGGGGCCGAATTTGAGACGCTTCTGCCGCTCCCGGGTAATGGTCAGGCCGGCGGCGGCCATATCCGCCTCACCCTGGTAAATGGCATCGAGGACACGGGCCAGATCGTCCTCGGCGAGAATTTCCAGTTCGACATCGAGATATTCGGCAAACAGGGCCGCCAAATCATACTCAAAGCCGGTAAAGCCTTCCGCGCCCACGTAAAAGGTGGTCGGGCTGTTTCGGGTGACGACCCGGAGCACGCCTTCATCGCGGATGCGTTCAAGCTGGCTGGGCGGCGTTTCACAGGCGCCGAGCAACACCACCAGTAGCAGGCCCAACAGGCCCGACAGGCTGCGCCGGAATGTCGAATAGGAACTCAAAATGCTGTCAAAGCCCGGTCGTTCAATCTTGTAATAGCCGTTATTATGGGCAGGTCCGGCGCTGTACTGCAACCGTGGCGGACAGCGCGGCGGCACCGCTTTCGGGCTTATCATGACCGGAATTTTCCAGTATCATGCGCACTCATTTCTTCTGCTTCACCGCACCAAGGCTGACTTATGCTGATTTTGCGCGGCGCTCCTGCTTTTTCCGATTTTCGTAAGGCAAAATTGCTGGCTGATTGCCAGGCTATCGAGTCCGGCGTGTCCCGGGTTCATGGTGAGTTTGTCCATTTTGTGGAAGACCGTATGCCTCTTGATGAGGCGGAGCTCGCGGTCCTGGATCGGCTGCTGCAATATGGCCCTCATCATGAGCCGGGCCGCAGGCGGGGACGTCTCCTGCTGGTGGTGCCTCGGCCGGGTACTATCTCGCCCTGGTCTTCCAAGGCGACCAATATTGCCCAGAGTTGCGGGCTTGACAAGATCGAGCGGATTGAGCGGGGGCTGGCGATTTATCTCTACGCAGATGACGATACACCCGTCTCCGAAGACGTTGCCGAGCGCCTGAAGCCGGTGGTCCATGATCGCATGACCCAGGTTGTTTTCGACGAGCTGGAAAAGGCCAGCGCACTTTTCGTTCACGAGCCCCCAAAGCCCCTGGCACGGATTGACCTGCTCGGCGGCGGCCGGGAAGCGCTGGTCCGGGCCGATCAGGAACTGGGACTCGCGCTGGCCGAAGATGAAATCGACTACCTGGTGGCCAGCTTTGAAAAACTGGGTCGCAATCCGACGGATGTCGAGTTGATGATGTTCGCCCAGGCCAATTCGGAGCACTGCCGCCACAAGATTTTCAATGCCAGCTGGACCATTGACGGGGAAGACCGGGACAAGTCCCTGTTCGCCATGATCCGGAATACCCACAAGATGCACCCAGAGGGCGTGCTTTCCGCCTACAGCGACAATGCGGCGGTGATGGAAGGTTACGAGGCAAAACGCTTTTTCCCGGATACCGACACCCGGGAGTACGGCTGGCATTCCGAGCCGGTGCACATCCTGATGAAGGTCGAGACCCATAACCACCCGACCTGTATTTCACCCTACCCCGGCGCCTCGACCGGCTCGGGCGGCGAGATCCGCGACGAAGGCGCGACCGGGATCGGCGGCAAGCCGAAAGCCGGCCTGACCGGATTTACGGTCTCCAATCTGCGGCTTCCCGATCTGTGCCAGCCCTGGGAGACCGATCACGGCAAACCGGGGCGGATCGTCTCGGCGCTCGATATCATGCTCGAAGGTCCGATTGGCGGCGCCAGTTTCAACAACGAATTCGGCCGTCCCAATATCACCGGGTATTTCCGTACCTACGAGGAAAAGCACAGCTTTGCCGGGGGTGATGCGGTGCGGGGTTATCACAAGCCCATCATGATTGCCGGCGGTCTCGGCAACATCCGCGATGAGCATGTCGACAAGCGGGGCATCAAGCCCGGGTACAAGGTCGTCGTGCTGGGTGGACCCGCCATGCTGATTGGCCTCGGCGGTGGTGCCGCCTCTTCCATGGCCTCCGGTACCAGCCAGGAGGATCTCGATTTCGCCTCCGTGCAGCGGGACAACCCGGAAATGGAACGCCGCTGCCAGGAAGTTATTGATCGCTGCTGGGCGCTTGGCGAGAAGAACCCCATCAGTTTTATCCACGACGTGGGCGCCGGTGGACTGTCGAACGCGATCCCGGAGCTGGTACACGACGGCGATCGGGGCGGCAAGTTCGAGCTGCGCCGGGTGCCGAACGCTGAGACCGGTCTGTCGCCGGTGGAAATCTGGTGCAACGAAGCGCAGGAACGTTATGTGCTCGCCATCGCGCCGGAGGATACCGCCGATTTCGAGAAAATTTGCCAGCGTGAGCGATGCCCCTTTGCCATCGTCGGGGAGGCCACTGAAGCCTTGCACCTGACCCTTGAAGATGCTCACTTCGGCAACGAGCCTGTTGACCTGCCCATGGACATCCTGTTCGGCAAGCCGCCCAAGATGCACCGCGACGTGACTTCGGAGCCGGCCGCGGAAAACCCGCTGCCGGATGACATCGACATCGGTGAAGCGCTGGATCGGCTGCTGCAATTACCGACCATTGCCGACAAGTCGTTCCTGATCACCATTGGCGATCGGACTGTCGGCGGTCTGGTGGCCCGGGATCAGATGGTCGGTCCCTGGCAGGTGCCGGTAGCGGACTGCGGCGTCACCTGCGCAACCCACAGCAGCGTCACCGGCGAAGCCATGGCCATGGGGGAGCGTACGCCCGTCGCGCTGCGGGATCCGGCGGCGGCGGCCCGACTGGCGGTGGCCGAAGCGGTCACCAATATCGCCAGCGCCCGCATCGAATCCATCGGCCATATCAAACTGTCCGCCAACTGGATGGCGGCCGCCGGCGCGCCCGGCGAAGATGCCAATCTCTATGCTGCGGTAAAAGCCATCGGCGAGGAACTGTGTCCGGCTCTCGGTATCGCCATTCCCGTCGGCAAGGATTCCATGTCAATGCGCACCCTGTGGCAACAGGACGGCGAGGATTGCAGCGTCACCGCGCCTGTGTCCCTGATTATTACCGCCTTTGCACCGGTCCTGGATGTCCGCAAGAGTATGACCCCGCAATTACGGCTGGAGCAGGGCGACTCGGAGCTTCTGCTGATTGATCTGGGCGCCGGCAAAAACCGTCTGGGAGCGTCCTGCCTGGCCCAGGTCTTCAAATCCCTTGGCGAGGCACCGGCGGATCTCGACACGCCCGAACATCTGAAGGCCTTTTTCACCGCCATCCAGAATCTTGCCGAGGCCGACAAGCTGCTGGCCTACCACGATCGCTCAGACGGTGGTCTGGCGATCACCCTCATTGAAATGGCCTTCGCCGGCCATTGTGGTCTCGACATCAATCTGGCGGCGGCACCGGAAGATATTCTGGCAGCGCTTTACAGCGAGGAGCCGGGGGCCGTTGTCCAGATCCGCAGCGAAGACAAGGCCGCGGTGCTGAGGGTCTTTGAGGACGCGGGGATCGGCGAACTGGTGTCGGAGCTTGGCCGGCCCACAACCGATCGTCAGATCCGTATCCACGCCGCCGGCAAGGTGGTGCTGGATCGGGATCTGCAGTCCCTGCGCAAGCTCTGGTCCGCGACCAGCTACCAGATGCAGAAACTGCGGGACAATCCCGAGTGCGCCGAGCAGGAGCTGGCCACCAAACTGGATATGAACAACCCGGGTATTACGCCGAAACTGACCTTTGATCCGGCGGACAAGGTCGCCGCCGATCTCGTCGGCAGCGGCGAGCGTCCCGCCGTGGCCATCCTGCGCGAGCAGGGCGTCAACAGTCACTTCGAAATGGCCGCGGCTTTTGAGCGCGCCGGTTTCCGGGCCATCGACGTGCACATGAGCGACATCCTCGGCGGCGACGTCAGCCTGGCGGAGTTTACCGGCCTGGTGGCCTGCGGCGGTTTCTCCTACGGCGACGTGCTCGGCGCCGGCGAAGGCTGGGCCAAGTCCATCCTCTTCAACGGCCGGGCCCGGGATGAATTCAGGGCTTTCTTCGAGCGGGACAACACCTTTACCCTCGGGATCTGCAACGGCTGTCAGATGCTCTCCAATCTCAAGGAGTTGATCCCCGGCACCGAGCACTGGCCGCATTTTGTGCGCAACGCTTCCGAGCAGTTCGAGGCCCGCTTCTCCCTGGTGCGGATTGAGCCGAGCCGCTCCATTTTCCTGCAGGGCATGGCAGGGTCCCACTTGCCCATCGCCATTTCCCATGGTGAAGGCCTCGCGGAATATGTCAGTGAGGGGGCAGCGCGATTCAGCAATGAATCGGGCCAGGTGGCGGCGCGTTTTGTCGACAATTACGGCGACATCGCCCGGACCTATCCGGCCAATCCCAACGGCTCGCCATTCGGCATCACCGGACTGACCAATGCCGATGGCCGGGTGACAATTATGATGCCCCACCCGGAGCGGGTGGCGCGCAGTGTCCAGAACTCCTGGTGTCCGGCGGATTGGCCGGAAGACGGTCCCTGGCAGCGCATGTTCGACAATGCCCGCAAGTGGGTCGGCTAGATCCGGCACGGTCAGAAAGGGAGCCGACAAGGCTCCTTTTTTGATCGGGCGCATCAGGATGGTTAGCAGGTCAGTTACAACGAAAGATCTTTGTACCAGGCTATATCCGCCTCTGGCTCCAGCCGTAACCGCTGTGGCATAGTGTTGCCTGGCCGAAAACCCGAAGGGCACTGACCGGAAAATGCTGAAACCTGCGATAAACGCTTCCCTGATGGACTTCATGCACCGGGAAGGCGCTGCCGAACTGACCCGGATCAAACGCGGCGTCGAGAAAGAAAGCCTGCGCGTGACACCGGATGGATACCTGTCGACCCGGCCCCACCCGGCAGCCCTCGGCTCCGCGCTGACCAATCCCTTTATCACCACGGATTACTCCGAAGCCCTGCCGGAATTCATTACGCCGCCGAGCGAAGATCGGCAAGCGCCCGTTACCTGGATGAAGCAGATCCACCAGTTCGTGTATCGCCATCTCGGCGACGAAATCCTGTGGGCGTCCAGCATGCCCTGCGCGGTGACCCGTGAGGCGGACATCCCGCTGGCACAGTTCGGTGACTCCAACGTCGGGCGCATGAAGCACATCTACCGGGTCGGCCTCAGTCATCGTTACGGTTCCATGATGCAGACCATCGCCGGCGTGCATTACAATTTTTCGTTACCTGAAAGCTTCTGGCAAAAGCTGCAACGGCATCTCGGCGACGACGGCCCACTGCAGGACTTTATTTCCGATCGCTACATGGCCCTGGCGCGCAACTTTCTCCGTTACGGCTGGCTGGTGCCGCTGATCTATGGCGCGTCGCCGGCACTTTGCCAATCGTTCTTGCAAGGCCGCCCGGCGGGCCACCTGAAAACCCTGAAACCCGGCACCTTGTACGGGCCCTACGCGACTTCGCTGCGGATGAGCGATCTGGGCTACCAGAGCAACGCCCAGTCCCGTCTCAATGTCTCCTACAATTGCGTCGACGACTATGTCGGCGCGTTGGAATATGCCATCTCGACGGAAGATCCCTTTTACCGGGACATCGGCGTGAAGGTGGACGGTGAATACCGGCAACTCAATGCCAATTTGCTGCAAATCGAGAACGAATACTATTCCGGCATCCGGCCAAAGCGGGTGATCCGCCCCGGTGAGCGGCCAACCCAGGCGCTGCGGCGGGGCGGCG
>JASBTO010000004.1 GCA_030148365.1 Kangiellaceae bacterium | reverse complement strand
ACCGTCGAGTGGCGGCCCGACGAGGACAATGTCTATCTGACCTCGGGGACTGACAATCTGGCCCTGCATCGGACGCCGTCGGGCTTTGATGGTAGCGGTCACCAGGTTCTTGATCACCTGGGTTTTATTCTCGCTCGTGCGGAGGATGTTGATGACTGGTACCGGTTTCTGCAACAGGCCGGTGTCGTCCTGCTGACTGAGCCGAGAACCCATCGGGACGGCGCCCGCAGTTTCTACTGCCAGGATCCGGCCGGTACCCGGGTGCAGTTTATCCATCATCCCCCGATCAGCGACAAACTCTAGGCAGGCAAGCGGACTTTGCGGGTATCCGGCGTGAAACCGGTCCAATGCCGAAAACTGAGCGCCGCCTGCTCCACCAGCATGCCCCGACCGTCATAAAAGTTTTTACCAAGGTTCCGGGCGTAGCGGGCAAATCCCTCAGCGGGAGCTCCATAGCCCAGATCGACAATGTTCGCGTTTGGAGCAAGGGCGGCTACAAAGGCGGGCAACAGATGCTGGCCACCCTGGCTCGCGGCGTTCAATACCAGATCGAAAGTCCGGTCCCCAGGGCCTGCCAGCGCGATGTCGCCATAGGGTCTGAAAGCCTTGACCAAGTCTTCGGCAGCCGCGGCGCTGCGATTGCCGACCCGCAGCCGATGGCCGGCCTGCAACAGATCCAGGGCGACGGACCGGGCCGCGCCACCGGCCCCCAACAGCAAAATGTTAACCGGTTGCGGTAACGCCAGGCGGCGTTGCAGATCCGCCACTAAACCGGCGCCGTCCGTGGTATCACCGAACAGCCACCCCTCGTCCTGCCAAAGGGTGTTGACACTGGCACAAATTCCGGCGCGTTCACTTAACTCATCACACAGGTGCCAGGCCGCAGTCTTGAAGGGCGCGGTAATGTTCAGACCGGAACCGCCGGCGGCAAAAAAATCGCGCACCAACTGCGGGAACAGCGACGGCGTGCAGGTAATTTTGCTGTAGCGGATCCGGAGGTTCGCCTGCTCGGCAAACTGCGCATGAATAAAGGGTGACAGGCTCTGACTGACGGGCAGCCCGATCACGGCAAATCTCATCATGGGCCAGCCTCGCCATCGGCCCCTTGACTGGCCAGTAGATCGTAACTGCGCTCGAGGCGACAGATCTCCACCCGGTATTCGCTATACCAGTCTTCCCGCCCCTGGCGTTGCGCCTCGCGATGCTCCACCTGCTGACGCCAGTGGCTGATGGCGTCCGTATCCCGCCAGTAGGAGATGGTCACGTGCATGCCGTCGTCATCCGCGAAACTTCTGACGCCGAGGAAGCCGTTCTGCTCGGCCGCAAGCTTCAGCATGCGCTCGGCGGTCTGCTCATATCCGGGCGTCACGGCTTTGCGTCTTGAGGTAAAAATCACTGCATAACTGCCTTCGGGCGGCGCAGGATGTATCAGCATGTTCAGGACTCGGGTTTCTCGGGAAAGGGCATTCTAGCAATCCTGCCGACCAAATAGTGACATTCCGGGCCACAATGGTCGGTTGCGGGAAACAGGCGCGGTCTTGGTTATATTCGCTAACAATTCGTCCATTGCGGCAAGCTGCCCGGCTCTGGAATACTGCCGGCACAATGATTCATGGGATTTATGGCACTGGCACAGCAATTGCTTTGTTCCATGAATCGGGAGCCGAGGTTCCCGGTTAAAAAAATCAACCCTCCCGGAAAGGAAACAGCAATGAAAAAACTTTTACTTGTCCTGCCTGTGGTCACAATGTTGAGCGCCTGTATCGTTCACGTCGGCCATGATGAGGAGGACGGCTATTCGTCGGACTGGAAAAAGCGGCAGAAAATGAACCAGGAGATGATCAATGATCTGTCCATGGGCACCGGCATCAGCGAAGTTCGCGATCGCTTTGGCAGCCCGGACTTTTCAGAAGCCTTTCAGAGCGGTGAAGACAGCTACACCGTACTCTTCTACCGCACTCAGCACCGGCATTCTGATGGCGATACCAGCCGTGATGAAACCACGCCGCTGATCTTCAAAAACGGCAAGCTTGAAGGCTGGGGCGAGACCCTGCTGGATCGGGTCAGCGAGCGCTAGAAAAAAGGGCCAGTCAGTGGCCCTTTTTTATTGGCTCTCAGGAAACGGGGTTTGCCGGTTGTGCGCAAGTCCGCTGATTAAATCAGCAGGCCGATCACAAGATAGCTGACGATGGTTACCATGCCCACGGCGAGGGCGTAGGGCAATTGGGTCCGGACATGTTCCAGCAGATCGCACCCGGAGGCCAGTGAGGAAATAATGGTGGTGTCGGAGATGGGCGAGCAGTGATCGCCGAAGACGCCGCCGCCGAGCACCGCCGACAGCACCAGAGCCGGCGGCAGACCGAAGGCTTCTGCGAGGGGGATGGCGATGGGGATCAGCAGCCCGAAAGTGCCCCAGGAAGTACCGGTGGTAAAGGAAATGGTGGCCGCGGCCAGGAACACCAGAGGCGTCACGGCCCAGATGGGCAGAAATTCCCCGAGCATGCCGGCCACGTAGTCGCCGGTGCCGAGGGCCCGCAAACTGGCGCCGAGGGCCATGGCCAGTAGTACGGTCGTGACCAGAGGCAGTAGTTTGCCCATACCTGCAAAGCCTTCCGCGACCAGTTTCTTGTGCCGCCAGCCGGCCTGAAAGCGCAGTAACAGATAGGCGGTTACCAGCGCGCAGGAAATCGCCCAGAACACGGAACTCGAGCCGGAGCCCGCGAGAATCCGGCCATCACCGGTCAGCCACATGAAAAAGACGATGCCGAATACCATAACCGCCAGCGGCAGCAACATGTAGCGTTTGCGGGTGGCCGGCGCGGGCGTCTCCAGCGCGTCCTGATTGATACGTTCCTCGCTGGTGCGCAGTGGGCCGTGAACGCGGGTCGTGATCACGGTATAGAAGACCACGACTACCGTCAGCCAGGCATAGATATTGAGCGGGATGCTGCCCACCAGGGTGGCGACCGGATTGTCCAGGCCGTAACCGCCCAGAAGCCCGAGAATGTAGGCACCCCAGGCATTGAGCATCAGCAGGACGGAAATGGGCGCGCAGGTCGAGTCGATGATATAGGCGAGTCGGGCCCGGCTCATGTTGAATTTGTCGAACAGGCTCTGGGAAACCAGACCTGCCGTCAGCACGCTCATGTTGGTCTCGATGAAAATGGCGACGCCGGTCAGGCTGGC
>JASBTO010000250.1 GCA_030148365.1 Kangiellaceae bacterium | reverse complement strand
GCGGTATTCCCACGGCTCGCCGCATTGGTATGAGCTGGATGATCCTGGCCCTGATCGGTTCGATCCTGGTCGGCTTTACCGGTATCGGCTGGTTTGCGGATCAGCCCGCTTACGCCGCCCAACTGAGCGACGATCCGGAAGCGGTGTTTATTTTGATGACCCAGGTGATCTTCAATCCCTGGATGGCCGGATTCCTGCTGGCGGCAATCCTGGCCGCGGTCATGAGCACTATTGATTCACAGCTGCTGGTTTCCTCCAGTGCGCTGACGGAAGATTTCTACAAGGTGTTCCTGCGCAAGGAAGCGACCCAGAAAGAACTGGTCTGGGTCGGCCGGGCGGCGGTGCTCGGCATTGCCTTGCTGGCGGTCTATATCGCGCTGGACCCGAAAAGCCGCGTGCTGGAACTGGTCAGCTACGCCTGGGCCGGTTTCGGCGCCGCCTTCGGCCCCCTGGTCCTGATTTCCCTGCTGTGGCGCAAGATGACCCGTAACGGCGCTCTCGCCGGGATGTTGACCGGCGCTGTCACCGTGATTGTCTGGGAGCAGAATCAGGGCGGAATCTTCGACCTCTACGAACTGCTACCGGGCTTTGTGCTCGCTTCCGTGGCGATCGTGGTCGTCAGCCTGCTGGACAAGGGGCCGGGCGTCGAGGTCGAGTCCCAGTTTGATTATGTGGACCACGAAGTGAAAAAGCAGATCAAAGGGCACCCATGACCGCATCCCTGGCCATTCGTCCGGCGACCGAACAGGATGTGCCCCTGATCCTGGCCTTCATTCGCGGCCTCGCCGAGTACGAGAAGCTGGCCCATGAGGTGGTCGCAACGGAAGCCGGACTGCGGGAAACCCTGTTCGGCGATATGCCCCGGGCATCGGTTCTGATTGCCGAGTGGCAGGGGCAACCGGCCGGGTTTGCACTCTGGTTCTATAACTACTCCACTTTTCTGGCCCGGCCCGGGATCTATCTGGAAGATCTCTATGTCGAGCCGGACTACCGCGGTCGGGGCATTGGTCTTGCGCTGCTGCGCGAGCTGGCGACAATCGCCGACCGGGAAGGCTGTAGCCGTATCGACTGGGCCGTGCTCGACTGGAATCGGAGCGCCATCGATTTCTACCGGAAAATAGGCGCCGAGGGCATGGATGAGTGGACCACATTCCGGCTGACCGGTGCGGCATTGGAAAAACTGGCGAACCGGGATTAGACGGGGTAGCTGGTGGGCGTGTGGTAGAGTGGTGCCTGGAATTTTACCGTCATGACAGGAGGTTGCAGATGGGATTATTCGATTTTGCGAGGAAACTGGGCAAAAAGTTGTTCTCTTCCGGGGACGAGCGGGCCGCGGAAAAAATTCGCGAGCATATTGAGGAAGACAATCCCGGGATCAAGGATCTGGAAGTCGACTATGATGATGGCAAGGTGTCCATCTCCGGCGATGCAAAAGACGCCGAAGCCGTGGAGAAAGCCGTACTCATGGCCGGCAATGTCGAAGGTGTCGAGGAAGTGGATATCTCCGACGTCGAAGCCCCCGAGATTGATGACAGGGTCCACTACTATGTCATCGAAAAAGGCGATACCCTGTGGAAAATATCCGAGCGATTCCTGGGCAAGGGCGATCGCTACCCGGAAATCTTCGAGGCCAACCGGGAGGTAATCAAGGACCCGGACTTAATCTATCCCGGCCAGAAAATACGCATTCCGCCCGATTGAAGTATCTGAGTTGAAACCCCGGCTGGTCCGGGGTTTTTTATGCCCGCCTGAACTGCTAGTCTTGCTTTTTTTGAGTTGAGGATCCCTGATGGCCAGTATCGGCACGCCGCTTTCGGCAACCGCAAAAAAAGTCCTTCTGCTCGGCAGCGGCGAACTCGGCAAGGAAGTCGCCATCGAACTGCAGCGGTTCGGTGTTGAAGTGATCGCCGTCGATCGCTATGAGCAGGCGCCGGCCATGCAGGTCGCCCACCGCAGTTACACGGTCAACATGCTGGACGGCGACGCCATCCGGGAAATTGTCGAGGCAGAGCGGCCACACCTGATCGTGCCGGAAATCGAGGCCATCGCCACGGCGACCCTGGAAGCCCTTGAAGAGGAGGGCATGACCGTCATTCCGACCGCCAGAGCTGCACGACTGACCATGGATCGGGAAGGGATCCGGCGGCTGGCCGCCGAAGAGCTGGGGCTGCCGACGTCACCTTACCGGTTTGCCGATACGCAGGAAGAATACCGGCAGGCGATTGATGAAGTCGGCCTGCCCTGCGTCGTCAAACCGGTCATGAGCAGTTCCGGCAAAGGCCAGTCCCTGATCAGAAGCGAAGCCGACATCGATGCCGCGTGGCGCTACTCCCAGGAAGGCGGCCGCACCGGAGAAGGCCGGATCATCGTCGAAGGTTTCGTCGATTTTGACTATGAAATTACCCTGCTGACCGTACGTTCGATTTCCGGCACCGCGTTTTGCGCGCCTATTGGTCATCGTCAGGAAGACGGCGACTACCGGGAGTCCTGGCAGCCCCAGCCCATGTCCGAGGCGGCGCTGGAAGCATCCCGCGATATCGCACGCCGGATCACGGACAATCTGGGCGGCGCCGGCATCTTCGGCGTCGAGTTGTTTATCAAGGGCGATAGTGCGATTTTCAGCGAGGTTTCGCCGCGCCCCCACGACACGGGCTTGGTTACGCTGATTTCCCAGGATTTGTCGGAATTTGCCCTGCATGCCCGGGCCATTCTGGGTTTGCCGGTTCCGGCCATTCGCCAATATGGTGTCGCTGCCTCGGCAGTGATCCTGGTTGACGGCGAGTCGCGGCAGGTGAGTTTTGCCAATCTCGACGCGGCCCTGGCGGATACGGACACGAGTCTGAAGCTGTTTGGCAAACCCGAGGTCAGTGGCCGCCGCCGCATGGGGGTGGCGCTGGCGCTGGCGGAGTCGGTGGACGAAGCCCGCCGCAAAGCCTGCAAGGTGGCGGCAGCGGTGAAGACCGGATTATGATCCGACGGGGTCCGGCGGGTAGGGGGGCTTGTAGAGGCCGGGCCAAATCTTCACGCTTTTGATCATGTTGTCTTTGACGTGAATGATTTCCATCGGATAGCCTGACAGTCGCAAACCGGTGCCCGCCTGGGGAATGGTTTCCAGATATTCGGTGATTAACCCGTTCAGGGTTTTTGGGCCATCGGTCGGCAGCCGCCAGTGCATGTGACGGTTCAGATCCCGGATGGTCGCGCTGCCTTCCACCAGGAAAGAGTTATCCTCCTGGGGATGCACGTCCTTGCTAGCCGCGGCATAGTCGGTGGTAAATTCACCGACGATTTCTTCCAGAATGTCATCCAGGCTGACCAGCCCCTGGATGTCGCCATACTCGTCCACGACCAGTCCGATCCGATCCTTTTTCTGCTGGAACTTGGCCAGCTGGGTATTGAGGGGCGTGCCTTCCGGAACATAGTAGATGGGGTCGAGCAAACCCATCAGCACCGCGAGGCTCGGCTGATCCGGTTCCAGCACCCGGCCGAAATTCCGGGCATGTAAAAAGCCTCTGACCTGATCGATATCGTCTTCGTATATCAGCAGCCGGGTATGCACCGAATTGCGGATCACATCGAGTATTTCGTCGACGGAGTCGGTGATATCAATGCCGGCGATTTCATTACGGGGCACCATAATGTCGTCCACGGTGACGTTTTCCAGATCCAGGATCGAGAGCAGCATTTTCTGGTGCTTGCGGGGAATCATGGCGCCCGCTTCATTAACGACAGTGCGCAGCTCTTCGGTGCTCAGATGATCAGAGCCGCCGGTATCCACCTGGATCCCGAGCAGCTTGAGCAGGTTGTTGGACAGGGCATTGACCAGAAACACGAGGGGGTAAAGCAGTTTCAGCAAAGGCCTGAGGATGATTGACGCCGGAAAGGCTACCTTTTCCGGGTACAGGGCGGCGAGGGTTTTCGGGGTCACTTCCGCGAACAACAAGACGACGATGGTCAAGCCGCCTGTCGCAATGGCGATACCGATAGCACCCCAGAGACGCACGGCAATGATGGTGGCAATGGCCGAGGCCAGAATATTGACGAAGTTGTTGCCGATCAGGATCAGACCAATCAGCCGATCCGGCCGCTCCAGTAACCGGGTCACCCGTTTGGCGCCGCTGTTGCCTTCCCGGGTCTGGTGCTTGAGCCGGTAACGGTTGATGGACATCATGCCGGTTTCCGAGCCGGAGAAAAATGCGGAGCAGAAAATCAGTACGACCAGCGTAATGACCAGCGTGAGCGTCGAAATGTCTTCCACGGGCTTATCGGGCTCCGCTCAGGATCAGGTCGAGTACCAGGCGGCTGCCAAAATAGCCGACCGCCAGCAGCGCGAAGCCGGCCAGGGTCCATTTCGCGGCGACATTGCCCCGCCATCCGAACCGGTGATGGCCGAACAGCAGCACCGCAAAGACCACCCAGGCCAGCAGCGACAGGATCAGCTTGTGCAGGGGCTGCTCCGCGATTTGCGGTTGCAGGGACGTGAAACCGATGATCAGCGCCAGGGTCAGCAGCAGCATGCCCGCCCAGAGCAACTGAAACAGCAGGTGGTTCATGCTTTGCATGGGCGGCAGCAGGGGGCTGATATTGCCGGGTTGCCGGCGCAGGCGGCGGTCGAGCAGCAGGATCAACAGGGATTGCAAGGACGCTACCGCAAACAGGCTGTGCGCGATCACCGCCAGCCAGATATGCCACAGACTACTACTCTGGCCTTTCAGCATTTCGGTATTTTCCGTCGGCAACAGGACCGGCAGCAGGACGCCGATCACCGCCACGGGCAAGCCGAAGGCAAGCAAGCCGAGGCGCCGGTGACGGATATTGTGCAACAGGATCAGGATTACCAGAAACCAGGCCGCCAGGGAGAACAGGGTCGAGAAACTCAGATTCTGGCCGGCATGGGTTTCGATATTCAGATACAGGGCAGAGCCGTGCAGGAGCAGCGGCAACAGGGCCAGGGCGCTCAGCGAGCGGCTCTTGTCGACAATGGTGTTGCGATCGGACACCAGAATGAAAATAAAGAGTGCCGAATATCCCAGAGCGGCAAGCAGGCTGATTGTCAGGGTGTTCAAATAATGGGTTCGATATTATCGCAAGAGAGATGGAGCAGTATATTAAAAATGGGTTGCCGGTTAAAGCAGTGTTAAACGGAGGAAATACTATCCGGGCTGGCTGCCTCTGGCACTATCTCAGTCGGTTCCGTGTGCGCTTGAGTCGGCAATGGGCTGTTCGGCAGTCATGCTCTCGCAGTTTTCAGCCTCAAAAGTCGTCGTCAACTCGAGGTTACTTTCGGCACCCTGTCGCAGATATTGGCAGGCTTTGACCCGGTCTCTGGCAACCCGTGAGCCATCCCAGTAAAGATTTGCCAGATATTGGATTGACGATTTGTGGCCATCCTCGGCCGCCAGACTGATCTGGTTCAGGCCGTGCTCCGATTCCCCGTCTCCGGCTTCAAGCAGCATTTTGCCGAGGTGGAACCTGGCGTTATTTGAACCCTGACTGGAGGCGATACCGAGTAATTTTTTGGCGTAGAGAGGTCTGAGTTCTTCAGTGTCCAGGGCGAATCTTCCCAGTTGGTAAATGGCGGGAACGAATCCCTGCCGGGCTGCAGAGGACAGATAGGCGGCAGCCAGGCCCGGATTTGCCGGTACGATGGTACCGGTGATGTACATGCGGGCCAGTTCGTATTGTGCGAAAGCATTCCCTCCCTTGGCGGCGAGCCAGTAGAATCTGGCGATATCCTCGTCAGCTTTCGGAGAGTTCAGGAACAAGTCATCCGGGGTATTCTTGGCCATGTAGGCATTGCCCGCAAGGCATGCGGGGATATTGGCCTCTACGCATTCCCTGATGCCGCCATGTTGCAATGCTCTCTGAAATGAAAAATAGAGTCGCTCAAGCCGTGCTTTTGCCGGGTTGTAGGCCGAGAGCCAGGCAAACCCCCGTTCCGATCTGTTTGAAAAAATCACATGGGTGATATAGTTCAGCTGCATTTCTTCGAGCAACTGGTAGACCTCATCCATGGAGGTCACCATGAAAGCAGAGGCAAGGTCTTTCCCCGTGTAATTGCTGACCAGATGCTGGTAGACCTGATTGTAGGTAGCCCGAAATTGTCTCTCCAGTTTACTGTTACCGGCCAACTCGTGGGATCGCACCGAAAGTTTCAGGTAAGCGAGATCAGCAAAGTCGTTACCGGGATAGACCTGTTCGAGCTGATCGATTGCAGCTTCTGATTGCCCGTTTTTCAGATGCTCTGCGACCGCCAGGTACTTTGGGCTGATTACCTTAATCAGATCCGACGCGTGTTTTTCGAAATAGCGATCTCGTTGCTTGCCGATATCCGCCGCTAGTGAAGTGCCGCTCAAGGCCAGCAGGATCACTGCCGTGAAAAATCTGCCTGTCAGGTGGCCACTCTGGGATAAAGGCATGTTTTATTGCTCCCGTGCGTCCAGAAACTTGTCGTAGGAGGCGTGGATCAGGTTGAAGTTTTCCCGGGTCCCCAATTCCAGGATGGTTTGTTCAGGCAACCCCGCAACCGTGTCGTGAAAGTCGGTCAGCGCCTCTGGGTCGATATATTCTTTGGGGCTGCTAAACGAAGAGGTAACTATCAGCTTCCGGGTGTTCTCCAGCACCTGTGTCTCGATG
>JASBTO010000229.1 GCA_030148365.1 Kangiellaceae bacterium | reverse complement strand
CGCACCTTGATATCTGCCAAACGATGAGACACTGCCTGGAATTTGCCGATACTCTGGCCGAACTGCTTGCGGTTCCGGGCATAGTCAACCGCCGACTCCAGCAGCCGCTCCATGACGCCGACATGACAGGCGACGAGGCAGGCGCGTTCCCAGTCCATGGACTCGGAAAACATCACGGCGCCGCCGCCGACACGGCCGATTATCGCGGACTCGGGCACCCGCACGTCATCAAAAACCAGTTCCCCGATGGGACTGGTCCGCAAGCCCATCTTCTCGAAGGTCTGGCCGGTGTCAAAGCCGTGCTTCTCCCGTTCGACCAGAAACGCGGTAATACCGCCATTAAAGCCTTTTTCCGGATCCGTCATCGCATAGACTACCGCCAGATCCGCGACCGGACCATTGGTGCTGAATGTTTTCACGCCGCTGATCACCCAGTCTTCGCCATCCTTGCGGGCCTGGGTTTTCATGGCAAAGGGATCCGAGCCCGTGCCCGGTTCGGTCATGGCATTAACCGCAATCCAGTCTCCCTGGCAGAGCTTCGGCAAGTAGGTTTCCTTTTGCGCGTCACTGCCGTGCTTCCACAGGGGAATGACGCAAGCAAGCAGGTGCGCGCAGACAGAGAAATTCAGGCCACTGTCGTGACAACCGTAGCCGAGTGCCTGCAGAGCGATCACCGAGGAGACCGCATCGAGCCCCGAACCGCCGTAGGCTTCGTCAACCGGCAGGCCGAGCAGCCCCATCTCGCCGCATTTCTGCCACAGATCCCGGCGGAATTCATGGTCCCGATCCCGCTGTTCGACATCCTCATTGAGCTCCTGGCGGGCGAATTTGATGATGGCGTCGCGAAAGGCTTTCTGTTCGCTGGAAATGGAAAATTCCATCAGATAAGTTCCTTGAGTTTCTGATAATCAATTTTGTCGGTCGAGGTTTTCGGCAGGCTGTCCAGTACGTGAAACCGATCCGGAATCATGTAGTTGGGCAGCGCCGAAGCACTGAAGGTTTTCAGTTCGATCAGGGACAGGGGTTCGCCACGCGCACTCACGAAAGCATTGACGAGCACGCCGTTGTCGTCGTCGGGAATGGCGACCGCCGCCGCCTCGACAATCCCGTCGTGATGGTAGAGCGCCGACTCGATCTCGCCGAGCTCGACCCGGTAACCGCGCCGTTTGACCATGCGATCGCGACGGCCGAGATAGACGATGTCACCCGCCACCTCCTGCACAATATCGCCGGTCCGGTACCAGCGCGCGCCGCCGATGGTGACAAAGGCGTCGGCATTACGCTCCGGCAATGCCCAGTAGCCCGCCATCACCGACCCGCCCCGGATCAAAAGCTCACCCTTGTCCTCTTTGCCGACGGGCTGGCAGTCTCCATCCACGATCAGGGCCGCGTCATCGGAGCAGACCCTGCCGATAGGAAAATGGTCATCCGCCACTTCGGACGGATCCTCAGGCACCGCGTACCAGGTACAGACATTGGTTTCCGTCGGGCCGTAAAAATTGTAGTAACGGGCATTGGGCACCAGAGCGTGCAATTTCCGGAACTGGCTGACGGGATAGACTTCACCGGCGAAAAACACCATGCGCAGGCTGTCCGTGCGCGTCTGGTCAAGCTTGCCGAACTCCACCATCAAACGCAGGATCGACGGTGTCGAATACCAGATACTGATCTCCTGACTTTCGATCAGGCGAGACAGCTGCTGGGGTTGCTTGCCGGCCGCTTCACCAATCAATACCAGAGTCGCGCCCTGCATGACCGACACGAAGACATCGAAGATAGACAGATCGAAATGCAGGGGCGCATGGGACGAAAACCGATCCGCGGGACTCAGGTCAAAGGTACGATCACACCAATGGATAAAGGCGAGCGCACTGGCATGGGTATGCATAACGCCCTTCGGCTGCCCCGTGGATCCGGAGGTGTAGAGAATATAGGCCAGATCCGCCGGATGCTGCTCATCCTCGCACTCCGGTGCGGGAAAGCTCAGCAGGGTCAGGGATATTCCGTAGCCGGCAAGAAAATCGAGGGGCGTTTCCTGAACCGCGCCGGCAAACTCCCAGTCATCCAGCAGGGCCTGCTTCCGGTCCGTCGCAACCACCAGGGCCCGGACGCCACAATCGCTGAAGATAAACCGGTTTCTGGCAACCGGAGAGCCGTAATCTACCGGCACATAGGCGGCGCCGGCTTTGAGGATGGCGTACAGAGACACGATCGAGCCGATCGACTTGGGCAGCAACAGACCCACCCGGTCGCCCGGGCCAACGCCCTGCGCCTGCAAGCGCCGCGCCAGTTCGCCGACATCACGGTCCAGTTCCCGGTACAGGATACTCGCCCGGTCCGGGTCGATGACCGCGGTCGCGTCCGGGTGAGCCTTGGCAGAATTCCCCAGTAAGTCGTGCAGCTTTGCGCTGACTTCCATTGCAATCTCCCTTGCCTTGCTCCAGTCTGCGCCTGGTTCCCTGTAGCCTGAATTTTTCCCTCCCGGGAACCGGCGTTTTCCGACATCGCAATATCGGATGTCGGAATCAGTTTCCTGAAATCCTCTCCGAAAAGCAACCTTCGCGCCACTTCACCGCCAGCCACACTTGCGGCGACGGATCCGCCGGGGCGTGCGCCCTGCCGGCAGACGACCTCATCGGGACGGCCCCGACACCGTCTTTCAGCGTGGACAATTGGCCGGACAGGGGGTGTCCCGGCGCGTAATGGACAGTTGCAAGGTACCTACCTTGAAACCCCATTTTTTCAGCACCGAATGGTTGATGACGGTTTCCTCGTCGATGCGCCACATCCAGTCATCCACGGCAATATCCATATCGCGGCCCTTGTACCGCACTGTCAGGGTGTAATCGAGGTGCATGGCGTTGCCCTCGGTACTGATGCGTCCGGTCCCGACCACGTCGCCGGCGGTGGCGTCGTAGCTGCCGTCCGGACGGGGACGGAAGGTCCAGGTGCGCTCCTGCACCTCACCGTCGCTGAACACGAATAATTCGGCCAGGGTGCCGACCCCGTCATTGTTCCAGCTGCCGTGCAGTTCAGCGGTAAACGTCCGGCTCACGTCGCCGCCCCGATCCCGCAGGACGCCGTGGGCGGTCAGCCGCCCGTCAAAATACTCGGGCATGACCAGCGCCGGCTCGCGTCCGGCATATTGCTCCAGATTGCCCGTCGAGCAACCGGGCAGGGCCAACAGGGCGAGCGCCAGCAAAAGGACTTGGGTCAATTTCATGATTTCCTCCTTGTTAAGCGAATGGCGGAAGGGTCTGGGTCCGGATCCGAACCGGGAGCGACCCGTTGCGCCCGGACCGCCAACTTGATCGTGATCGGCAGAAATACCGCCCAGAACACCGTCAGCCCCAGATAGCCCGGGGTCGTGATGACCAGGTCGCCAAGCGCTGATCCGGCGGCGTAGCTGGCCGGACCGGCCAGGGCGCCGAGCAGCGCCGTGAGGGCGGGATAAGGCGCCAGACCCGCCAGAGAGCGTCCGGGCAGGCTGGCGAAACAAATCCACAGCAATGCCAGCCAGATCGGTACTCCCATACCAACCGGGGTGCCAAATTCAAATAGACCCAAAGCCGTCAACAGGCTGTCATGCAGGATCCCGGTGCCGGCAATCAGCGCAGCCACTCCCGCCTCGGCGAGACGCCGTCTGGCGGTCGCCAGGAACAGGATAACTACCAGCAACGAGAGCCCCGCGGCCAGCAGGGATCCTTCCAGGACGCAGGCAAACCACGCCGCCTGGAACAACGCCGCGTTGGCGAGCTGTTGCGGTCGCAGACTCACAGGGCGACGGTCAGCGGAGTCGATCGGTTATGGGGTTTGGCGTAGGTCAACTGGACATCTCCGATCACGCGCTCGTGGAAGCCACCTTCGCAGTAGCACAGATAGAATTCCCACATGCGCCGGAATTCGGGGCTGTAGCCGAGCGCGATAATTTGCTCCTGATTGCGTAAAAACGCATCGCGCCAGCGCGCCAGCGTGGTTGCATAATGAGGGGTAATATCCTCGAGACTGGTGAGCCGCAAATCACTGCTGCTTGCCATGGCCGCCTGCAATTTTTCAAGCGACGGGATACAACTGCCGGGAAAAATATAGCGCTGAATAAAATCGACATCCTTGCGGGCCCGATCGAAACGGTGGTCTTCGATGGTGATTGCCTGAATCACCGCCAATCCTTCCGGCTTGAGCAGCCGGCTGCAGGTCCGGAAAAATTCCGGATAATATTGCCAGCCGACCGCCTCGATCATTTCCACGGACACGAGCTTGTCATAGCAGCCTTCGAGCGCCCGGTAATCCTTGCGCAGCAGGGTCACCCGATCCTCAAGTCCTGCCGCACGGATTTTTTCCTGCGCGTACCTGTGCTGCTCGCCCGAGATGGTCGTCGTGGTGACACGACAGCCATAGTGACGGGCGGCATGCAGGGCCAGTCCGCCCCAGCCGGTGCCGATTTCCAGCAGATGATCCTCCGGCCCGAGTTCCAGCTTCCGGCAAATTCGGTCAAGCTTGTTGAGGGACGCCTCTTCCATGGTCGCCTCCGGGCCCGGAAATATACCGGCGGAATACATCATGGTCGGATCCAGAAACAGACTGAAAAAATCATTGCCCAGATCGTAATGGGCGGCAATATTCCGGCGTGATCCCTTTTCGGTATTACGGTTGCGGTAATGCAGGTATTTCAGAAAGGGTTTGGCGAGCCCCGCCAGCCCCCCGTCCATGCTGTCGAGGAGATCCCGGTTCATGACCATCACCCGAACCACGGCGGTCAGATCCGGGGAGGACCAGTCACCGCTCATGAACGCCTCGCCGGCGCCGATACTGCCGCCGGTCAGAATATCGCGATAGGCGTCGGCATCGTGGATAACGATCTCCGCCGACACCTGCGCCTCTGTTTCCGGCTGGCCGAAGGCATAACTTCCCGAGCGGTCATTGACGACCAGACGACCGCGCCGGATCCCTTCGAGTTGCCTGAGCACCAGGCGCCGTGCAAGACGCTGCAGCAGTCCCGGGTTGTCAACGGATTGGGCCGCGTTGTCGGCCAGCAGATTACGGGTCACTAAAGCTCTCCTTGTTGGTGTTTGGGATGGTCATGAACGGGTACGCCTTTAAGCCACAGCCGGGCGGCTTGCCAGTGGATACCGAACACCACGCGCAGGGTCATCAGCGGGTAGCGCAGCAGCATCCGGTTCAGCAGGCTGCCGCTCACTTCCCGGCGGGTCAGGGACAGGGTGGCGTCAAAGTGCTTGGCCTCCTGCCGGTAGTTTTCCATGTGCATGTGCAGATGCAGCCCGGGCCGGCTGAACCGCCAGTCATAGCGCATGTCCATCGGATTGAAAGGCGAGACATGAAAAGCCTTGTCAAAACTGGTTCGGTAGTGCTGCTGGCCGGGAATGCCCGTCGAGCGCTGCGACTGCGCAGCCCGCGCGTCAATCAGGTACTGATGCCGCTCTTTCCAGGGGGTGTTGTTAATCTCGACAAACAGATAGCGCAGCTCGTCGTCCCGGTCAAAACAGTAGTAAAAAGACACCGGGTTGAAACAGTGGCCGAAATACCGCAGATGCGTCAGTAACCTGACCCGGCCGTCAAAAACCTCTCCGGTTTCCTTGCGGATCCTCTCGCGCACGGCGGCAAGCAAACTCGGTTCGCCGGGATTGAAATAGTCATCGCGGCGAAACCTTGCCAATGCTGTCCGGCGGGCAGACCAGAGTGGCGAGCGGGAAAAGAATTCATCCATTTCTTCGAGATCCAGATACACCATGAAGGTCCGGTAGCAGAACTCATGACTGCCGGGGCGCATACGCCGGTGGCGGATCTGGCCTTCATAGACGGCACTGTGCAGCCTCTGCTTGACAGCAGCGGACGGTGGCCGGTTTACGCCGCGAGACATGCGCTGCTCCCGATCGCCCGGACCACGCGCAGGGCACTGCGGACGCCGTCCTCATGGAAGCCGTTAAACCAGTAGGCGCCGCAATAATGCACACCGCCAACCCCGGAGATTTCCGCGAACCGCTGTTGGGCGGCGGCGGCTTCCCGGCTGTAGACCGGATGGCTGTACCGGTAACGCGCCAGTACCTGGCGCTCGTCGATGCCCTCGTCGTGATTGAGGGTCACGCAGAAGGTTTTCGGCGCCCGCAGATTTTGCAGGATGTTCATGTTGTAGGTCAGCACCGGCGCTGCATTCGGATCATCGGACACCGCATAGTTCCAGCTCGCCCAGGCGCGCTTGCGACGGGGCAGGTGCCGGACGTCGGTATGCAGTGTGACCTGATTGTCGCGGTAGCCTATCGCGCCGAGTATGCCGCGCTCCGCCGCGCTCGGCCGCGCCAGCATGCGCAAAGCCTGATCGCTGTGGCAGGCGAGGATGACTTCATCAAATTTCTGCTCACCAGCTTGTGCTGTGACAACCCCCACCTGGTTGTCGTAACGGCGCACCTCGCGGACCGGTGTGTCGAGCTGCAACCGGCCCCCGAGATGGCCGGCGATCTTGTCGACATAGCGAGCCGAGCCGCCGGAAATAACTCGCCACTGCGGGCGGTCATCCACGCTCAACATGCCGTGGTTGGCGAAAAAGCGCAGAAAAAACGCCAGTGGAAAATTCGCCGATTCAGCCTCACTCGCCGACCAGATGGCGGACGCCATGGGCAGGATGTAATAGCGCTGAAAACGCCTCGAATACCGGTTCTGGCTCAGGTACTCGCCGATGGTGACCGTATCGGACACCCGGCCTTGCCCGAGGTCCCGGGTCGCCTCGCGGTTGAAACGCAGGATCTCGCCAATCAGCCGGTAAAAGCCCGGCCTTAGCAGGTTGCTGCGCTGGGCAAACAGGCTGTTCAGGGTCGAGCCCATGTACTCGAAGCCGGTGTGCTCGCAGCGTACGCTGAAACTCATGCTGGATGGCTCGGAGGCGACCTCCAGTTCCTCCAGCAGGCGAATAAAGCCGGGATAAGTCCAGTCATTGAACACGATAAAGCCGGTGTTGACGGGAAACCGGCGGCCTTCCAGCTCGACATTGCAGGTATGGGTATGGCCGCCGGCATAGTCGTTGGCTTCAAACACCGTGACCTGGTGGTCGCGGGACAGATACCAGGCAGCGGTCAGTCCGGCAATCCCGGAGCCGACGATGGCTATCCGCTTCTCGCCCGGACCGCTCATGCGCGCTCTCCTGCCGGTGACGGCTGATGTCGTGACAGACGGCCCAACAGTTTCAGTCGCCAGGACGCGGGCAACGCCGCGATCACTTTCAGCAGCCAGACAAACCGGCGCGGAAACCGGATGTCCTGTTGGCGACGCTTCATGCCCTCGAAGATCCGGTAGGCCGCTTCTTCGGCACTGATCAGAAAGGGCATGTCGAAATCATTGCGATCGGTGAGCGGGGTCTCGACAAAGCCCGGCGACACGACGGAAATATCAAAACCTTCATGGACCAGATCGGCCCGCAGGGAAGCGGCAAAATAACTGAGGGCGGCTTTCGAGGCGCCATAGGCCGACGCCCGGGGCAAGCCGGCGAAGATTGCACTGCTGGACACATAGACAAGATAGGGCGACGGACTTCGTCGCAGCAGCGGTAAAGCCACGCGGGTGACGTTGACGTGCCCGAGAAAATTCACTTCCAGCATGCGCCGGAACAGATCCACGTCCAGGTGGTTCACGTCCACGTATTCACAGTTACCGGCGACCAGGGCCAGCGTATCGAGGGGTGAATCCAGGGTTGATTCCAGCCACTGGCTCGCCGCCTCCACCGAATCGGGATCGGTCACATCCAGAGGCAGCACTTCGAACCGCTCGGGATACAACTGGCGTAACTCCTGCAACGAATCGACGTTGCGTGCCGACAGTACCACCCGGCACCCGGCCTCGGCCAGCTGCAGGGCCAGTTCCCGGCCAATGCCGGAAGAGGCACCGACCAGCCATACCGTGCTTGTCTTGTGCTTTGTCATCCTGCTCGCCTTTTCAGAAATTTCATGAAGGATCCCAGCACCGGCAACTGCTCGAAAAGCAGCGCGTTGCTGTCGAAATAATCCCGGTGGTGGCTGATCTTGTCCCGGAAGTGCAATTCACTGGCGCCGTCCACCCGGAACTCACGTCCCCTGTTGAGACGCGGATGGCGCAGGGACATGTTCCAGGCGAGCACCGCTGAATCACGGTCCTGCCAGTGGCGCATAAAATCGAACCGACAATACTCGACGTTCGCATAAAGCTTCTGCAAATAATTGCCCAGCGCATCCCGCCCTTCGATGCGCCGGAACGGATCTTCAAACAGGACGCCGGGCGCGTAAACTTGTGCCAGCGCCGCAGGATCCACGTCGCCGGTTTCAAAACTCTGGAAACACGCCCGGAACCGCTCCAGGATTTGGTCATGCATTGCCTTGCTCCTCAAGATGCGCCGGTTTCGGTTTTCGCCCTTCTGCCAGAACCCGGGCCGGCACCGGACGCAGATCCCAGATCAGGCCCGTCCAGCTCAGCAGCTTGAGCAGATACCAGGAGATGTCGATCTCCCACCAGTAAAAGCCCTGCCGGGCCGATGCGGGCCAGCGATGATGGTTGTTGTGCCAGCCTTCGCCGAGGGTCAGCAGGGCCAGCCACGGATTGTTACGGCTGCTGTCGGGCGTATCAAAGCGGCGTTTGCCCCACATGTGTCCGAGGGAGTTGATGGTCACCGTGGCGTGAAACAAGCACACGGTGGAGATAAAAAAGCCCCAGACCAGCAGTTGCAGACCATTGGTGCCAAGCTGCGGATAGCGCGCTTCCAGCCAGGCGCCGGTCAGGAACAGCGCCACCCCGAAAAGGATCGGCACCAGGCTGTCAAAGCGGTTCAGCCAGACCAGCTCGGGAAACCGGGTCCAGTCGCCGATCCGCGAGTAGTCCGTCTTGAAACCCGCGTCACAGGAAAACCAGCCGACGTGGCTCCACCAGAAGCCCCGGCGTACCGGCGAGTGCAGGTCCAGCTCCTGATCGGCGTGTTGGTGGTGGGTACGGTGATGGGCCGCCCACCAGAGCGCGCCCCGCTGCATGGAAGTATTGCCGATGACCGCGAACAAAAACTGGGTCAGGCGTCCGGTACGAAAACTTTTGTGGGCAAAGTAGCGGTGATAAAAAGCGGTAATGGCAAACATGCGCACCAAAAACAGGACGATGCAAACGCCGATGGCAACTGCGCTGACGCCGGACACAAAGACCAGTAAACAGCCGCCGTGGAGCACCAGAAACGGCAGCAAGCGGAGCCAGTTAAAGCCGGTGCCGCTGCTGTCCTGATTGCCCGCGTCACTGTCGAACCAGCGCACCAGATTCAGCCAGACCGCGCGGCTCATGCGCTTGCCTCTGCATAGCGGCCCCGGGCTTCTGCGAAGGCGGTTTTGGCCTTCCGCGCGGCCACTTTGGCGTCAACCATGGGTTCGGGATAGTTCAGGCGGGCGGCCGTATCCGGGTCGGGCATATGGATTGTCGGCCGTTCAAGACTTTCCAGTTCCGGGACATGGCGCCGAATGAAAACGCCGTCGGGATCAAATTTCCGGGATTGCAGGATCGGATTGAAAATACGGAAGTAAGGCGCGGCATCGGCGCCGGTGGAAGCGCTCCATTGCCAGCCGCCATTGTTGGAAGCAAAATCGCCGTCGATCAGGTGTTCCATGAAAAACTGTTCGCCGCGCCGCCAGTCAATCATCAGATGCTTGGTCAGAAATACCGCCGTGACCATGCGCAGCCGGTTGTGCATCCAGCCCGTTGATACCAGTTGTCGCATCGCGGCATCGACCAGCGGGAAGCCGGTCCGACCCTCGCACCAGGCGGCAAAAGCCTGATCATCGTCACGCCAGGTTACCGAGTCGAGGTCCGGTTTGAAGGCCTCGCCCTTGCAGAGTTCGGGGTGGTGCCAGAGCAGGTGGCGGTAAAACTCTCTCCAGATCAGTTCATTGCGCCAGGTCATGGCTCCCTCGCCGGCCGCAACCGGCGCGCCCTGCTCATCATCCAGGACCGCCGCCAGGCATTGGCGGGCAGACAATATTCCGAGGGCCAGATAGGGAGAAAGTCCGCTGGTGCCCGCTACGTCCGGGCGGTCCCGCCACTGGTGATAGCGCTGCAGCCGCTCGTTGGCAAAGTCCTGCAGACGCTGCTGTGCCGCGTCTTCCCCGGCGGCCCAGTCCTGACCGGGTGCCGAGGTGTCGGTTTCAACTTCCGGCAGTTCCGTATCCGCATCGAGTTCGGGACGTGCCTGCGGCTCCGGGCTCGGCAGCGGCTGCCAACCCGAAGTTTCCAGTTGCTCCATCCACTTGCGCTTGAAGGGCGTGAACACCTTGTACATTTCGTCGCTCTGGGTGCGCACCGTGCCGGGACGTAATATGCATTGATCATCCCGGGTATGGACCGCGATACCGGCGTCGGCAAATTGGTGTTCAACCGCCCGGTCCCGCTGCCGTTCATCCAGCCCGTATTCCCGGTTGAACCAGAGGGACACGACCGGCATCTTGCCGGTCAATCCGAGCAGTACCCTGGGGCTGGCCCGGAACCGGGGCGCCTCACGGATCAGTAGCGGAATCCCCAACTTGTCCAGGCGCGCTGCCAGGTCCCGGAGTTGCCGGGCCTGCAAGTTCCTTTTGGCGGCTGACCAGAAATGCGACTGCCACTGTTTTTCTGCCACCAGAAATACCGCAACCGTCGCTCCCGCCTCCCGGCTCGCAGCCAGCAGGGCAGGATTGTCGGCGGTCCGGAGATCACTACGAAACCAGACCAGATTTACACGTTCACTCATCGCTTCCCCGCGGGTTACTTGGCTTGCCGACGACTGTCTTTGGCGCGGCAATTCCGGTGTCAGTAGCATTGGTTACGTGATAATCTGGGTTTTGGATTTTTCCGGACGCAATTTTTTCCTCAGCCTTTCAGTCAGGTAATGACCCAGTCGCCCTCTTCAGATCCAGAAGTTTCTCTGGCAGACATGATTCGGCGTATCGCCAATGACCGCGATCGCGAAGCTTTTGCCATGCTGTACGATGAGATTTCCGGCAACCTGAATGGCTATGCCCGGCGTCTGGGCCTCGCAAAGTCCGATGCGGAGGAGTTGGTACAGGAAACCTTGCTTGCGATCTGGCGCAATGCCGCCGCCTTCAATCCTGACAAGGCCGGCGTCTACACCTGGGCTTTCACCATCTTGCGTAACAAGCGCATAGACCGGCTGCGCAAGGACAAGCTCAGGACCGTATCGAGCGACGACCTGTGGCAACAATTCCCGGCGGAAAAAAATCGCGACGAAGGTGATCTGAATGCCCGCTTCGCCCGTAATCTAATAAAAGACCTGCCGGACGAGCAACGACAAATCCTTTACAACGTCTACTTTGAAGGCAAGTCGCACAGTGTTGTGGCAAAAGAGCGGGGTATGCCCCTCGGCTCCGTGAAGTCGAGCCTGCGCCTCGCCATTAACCGTTTGAAAAAGCTTACTCAGGCCAGTAAACAATGATGCAGCATCCCGATCAGACCCTGTTGATAAAATTCGCAAGCGGCAATTTGGCCGATGCGCTCGGGTTGGCCGTGGCCTGTCATCTGGAGATTTGTGAGGACTGCCGGCAGCAGAGCGCGGGATTTGAAGCCCTGGGCGGACAACTGCTTGACGAGATAGAGCCCACGCCGCTGCCCGACGAACGCAAGTACAGCCTGATGGCGCGACTGGACGCCGCCTCTGAAAAGCCCTCCCCGGACCGCCCGGCGAAAGGTGGCAGCACGCCTCGCCCCCTGCGCCGGTTCGTGGCCGATGACCTCGACCGGATCCGTTGGCGTGGCTTCGGCAACTCGCTCTATTACCCGGTGCCCGTCACTGATGGCCGACATGTAGCCCGGCTTATCCGGTTGAAGGCCGGCACCGCAGTACCGCGGCACCGGCACCGGGGTCTGGAAGTGACCCAGATCCTGCAAGGCGCCTTCCATGACTGTGTCGGCGAATATGAAACCGGCAGCTTCATCGTCACGGATCCGGCGTTGGAACATCAACCCACCGCCACCCCGGACACGGACTGCATCTGCCTTGCCGTCACCGGCGCGTCGCTGATCTTTACCGAAGGGCTGCTGCGACTCGTCAATCCTTTCCTTCGCTGAGCACTGGTTCCTGCACTGAGTGCTGCAAGCCCTGACTTGAACGGGCTCGCGGCCAAGCGAGTTGCCGGGCCGGTTCGGTCAACTCCAGTTCGCCGTCATACGGCATCTCCGCCAGCAGGGGTGCCGGCATCCGTTGCTTCAGGGTGTCGAGGTTTTCCCGGTAGGCACTCATGTCCGGGTCGATCTGGTTAGCGATCCAGCCGACCAGTTTGGCGCCCCGGGAGCGGATCGCCTCGACGCTGAGCAACGCATGATTCAGACAGCCAAGGCGCATGCCCACCACCAGGATCACCGGCCATTGCCGGGTGCTGACCAAATCCGCCAGGGTCTCTTCGTCATTGAGGGGCACCAGCCAGCCGCCCGCGCCTTCAACGATCAGGGTGTCTGTGTCCGGCAGGTCGCCGGGGCAGTAGCCTTCCAGCTCGGCGACTGACAAGTGCCGGTCTTCCCGGGCCGCGGCAATGTGGGGTGCCAGCGCGCCTTTCAGCGCAACCGGATTGACGGCTTCGTAATCCTGGCCGGCATTGG
>JASBTO010000227.1 GCA_030148365.1 Kangiellaceae bacterium | reverse complement strand
CCGCAGTTGCCTTGCACCAGTGAAGCGGTGGTTGGCGGCGACGGCAGCATCGAGTCGATCAGCGCGGCGTCCATCATCGCCAAGGTGGCGCGGGATGCGGAAATGGTGGCCATGGAAGAGCTGTATCCGGGCTACGGCTTTGCGGGTCACAAGGGATATCCGACCAGGGCGCACCGGGAGGCTATCCTGAAGCTGGGTCCATGTCCCATTCACCGGAAAAGTTTCTCACCGGTGCAAAAGGCGCTGGTTTTTTGATATGACGGCTGGTTTGCGCAGTCCCCTTTGGCCTAGAATGAGCGTGCCACAGTTACCGGAAAAGTCTGCCTGATGAATCCTGAGTTCGTTCACCTTCGATTGCACAGCGAGTATTCCCTCGTCGACGGACTGGTGCGGATCAAGCCTTTGATCGCGGCCTGCCAGGCAAAACAGATGCCGGCGGTGGCGATGACGGATCAGTGCAACCTGTTCGGGCTGGTGAAATTCTATCGCGCCGCGTTGTCCGCAGGCGTCAAACCCATCGTCGGCGCGGATTTTCTGGTACGCAGCGAGGAGATGGGCGACGAAGCCTTCCGGATTACCTTGCTGTGCAAGGACAAGACCGGTTACCTGAATCTGAAACGACTCATCTCGAAGGCTTACCTGCAAGGCCAACAACGAGGTGTGCCGTTAGTGGACCGCGAGTGGCTGCGAGAGTTGAGCGCAGGACTGATTTGCCTCTCTGGCGGCCGGCAGGGCGATGTCGGCAAGGCATTGCTGGCCGACAACCACCAGTTGGCCGCGGAGAATCTCGGCTTTTGGCAACATTGCTTCCCGGACAGTTTTTACCTGGAATTGCACCGCACCGGCCGGCCCCAGGAAGAAACCTATCTGCATGCCGTGGTGGGGCTTGCCCAGGGCGCCGGCGTGCCGGTGGTGGCGACCAACGACGTGCGCTTTCTGGAAGCCGAGGATTTCGGCGCCCACGAAGCCCGGGTCAGCATCAACCAGGGCCGCGCCCTTGATGATCCTCGCCGGCCCCGGGACTACAGCGAGCAACAATATCTGCGCAGCGCGGCAGAAATGCAGGAAATTTTTTCTGACATTCCCGAAGCTATTGAAAATACCGTCGAGATTGCCCGGCGTTGTAATCTCGAGCTGGCCCTCGGGACCTACTTCCTGCCCGACTACCCCGTTCCGGAAGGGCAGTCCATGGCTTCTCATCTCGAGCACGTCTCCCGGGAAGGGCTTGAGCGCCGGCTGGAGTTTCTTTACGACACCGACGCCGAGGACTTTCCGGAACGGCGCAAGGCCTACGATGAGCGTCTGCAAATTGAGCTGGACGTCATCAATGAGATGGGCTTTCCCGGTTACTTCCTGATTGTTGCCGATTTTATCCGCTGGTCCAAGAAAAACGGCGTACCGGTCGGTCCGGGGCGGGGTTCGGGCGCCGGATCCCTGGTGGCCTATGCTCTCGACATTACCGATCTTGATCCGCTGGAATATGATCTGCTGTTTGAGCGCTTCCTGAATCCGGAGCGGATCTCGATGCCGGACTTTGACGTCGACTTCTGCATGGAAGGCCGGGATCGGGTCATTGATTACGTGGCCGAGACCTATGGCCGCAGCAGCGTCTCCCAGATCATCACTTTCGGTACCATGGCGGCCAAGGCGGCGATCCGCGATGTTGGTCGGGTGCTCGGCCAGCCCTACGGTTTTGTCGACAAACTCGCCAAACTGATCCCGTTTGAAGTCGGCATGACCCTCGACAAGGCCTTCGAACAGGAGCCGGAACTGCCGCGGCGTTACGAGAATGAAGAGGATGTCCGGGAACTCTGGGATCTGGCCAAGAAGCTCGAAGGCGTCACCCGGAATGCCGGCAAGCACGCCGGGGGCGTGGTCATCGCGCCATCGGAGCTGACGGACTTTGCGCCCCTGTTCTCCGATGAGTCCGGTGGCGGGGTGGTGACCCAGTTTGACAAGGATGACGTGGAACACGCCGGACTGGTCAAATTCGACTTTCTGGGCTTGCGGACCCTGACCATTATCGACTGGGCCGTCGCCACCATCAATGAAAAGAAGCGGGAGCAGGGCGACGAGGAGTTGCTGGACATCACCCGCATTCCGATTGACGACAAGGCGGTCTTCAAAATGCTTCAGGCAGCCAATACCACGGCGGTCTTCCAGCTCGAATCCCGAGGCATGAAAGAGCTGATCAAGCGGCTCAAGCCCAGCAGCTTTGAGGACATCATTGCTCTTGTTGCCCTGTTCCGGCCGGGGCCCCTGCAATCGGGCATGGTCGATGACTTTATCGCCCGAAAGCACGGCCGCGCAAAAGTTGAATACCCGCATCCGGATCTCGAGCCCATCCTGGAGCCGACCTATGGCGTCATCCTGTATCAGGAGCAGGTCATGCAGATCGCCCAGGTGCTGGCCGGCTATACCCTTGGCGCCGCCGATTTGCTGCGCCGGGCAATGGGCAAGAAGAAAGCGGAAGAGATGGCCAAGCAGCGGCAGATCTTTACCGAAGGCGCGGTGAAGCGGGGCGTGGAGGAGAGTACCGCGACCTATATTTTCGACCTGATGGAAAAATTCGCCGGCTATGGCTTCAACAAGTCCCACTCGGCGGCCTACGCTCTGGTGTCCTATCAGACCGCCTGGCTGAAGGCCCATTACCCGGCGGCGTTCATGGCGGCAGTCATGTCCTCCGACATGGATCATACCGAGAAGGTGGTGATCTATGTCGAGGATGCCAACGCCATGAAGCTGACCATCGCGCCGCCGGACGTCAATCGCGGGCGCTACAAGTTCAGCGTCGATGACGAAGGCGATATTATCTACGGGATCGGCGCCATCAAGGGCGTCGGTGAAGGCGCGATAGAAAGCATCGTCCGGGAGCGGCGCGCCGCCGGTCCCTACAAGGATCTGTTTGATTTCTGCAACCGGGTGGATCTGAAAAAAGCCAACCGCCGGGTCCTCGAATCCCTGATCAGGGCCGGTGCCCTCGACAACCTCGGCCCCAATCGCGCGACCCTGATGGCGAGCCTGGATGAAGCCATGGCCGCAGCCGAACAGTTCGGTCGCAACGAAGAGCTGGGACAGGAGGATCTGTTCGGTAATGCCATCGGTTCCAACGCCGAATCAGGCGGCCGCTTTGTCAAGGTCAAGCCGTGGACCGATGAGCAGGTCCTGCATGGCGAGAAGGAAACCCTCGGCCTCTATCTTACCGGCCACCCGATTGATCGGTATCTGCCGGAAATTGGCAACCTGCCGGTCACCCGTCTGGTGGATCTGCAGCCGACCGGCCGCAATCAGGCAATTAACGTCGTGGGGCTTATTGTCGGAGTGCGGGTACTCAATACCAAGCGCGGCGGCCGTATGGCGGTCGTGACCCTGGATGATCGCTCGGCGCGCGCCGAGTTGACCGTCTACAGCGAAGCTTTTGAAGAGTTTCGCCAGCAACTGACCAAGGATACGGTGGTCGTCGCCGAGGGTGATTGCAGTGAGGACAATTTCTCCGGGGGCATGCGGGTTACGGCGCGCAATATCATGACCTTCGAGGAAGCCCGGGAGAAGTATTCGAAAGGTGTGCAGGTACGTCTGGCAAGCCTGGCGCTCAAGGAAGACTTTACCGAGCAACTTCAGCATGCCCTGCGCCACTTTACACCCGGTGTGTGCCCGGTATTGATCGAGTTTCACGAACAGAGTGCGGGCGCTACCGTGCCCATCCGACTCGGCGTCGAGTGGCAGGTCCAGCCGGCGGATGAACTCCTGCACCGACTGCGGGAAATTTCCGGCTGTACCGGGGTGGAAATCCTTTATTCCTGATGCCGGCCAGATGAATTTAGCAGACACTGAGAAATCCGAATCAGGCCGGTCACCTGTCCGGGCAGTGGTGATCCGGACCTGAGTGCGGACGCAACTAATCATGGCAATCAATTTCATCACGGCCGGTTTCCGGTTAAACTACTCTCCAATTTGCGGTAAATATTGAAACAATTGTTTAATTATTATGAGTTTAAATTTTCTGGAATTTGAACGTCCCATCGCTGAGCTTGAAGCCCAGATTGAAGAGTTGCGACTGATGGGTGACAACTCGGAAATCAATATCAGCGAGGAGATCGCCCGGCTGCAGAAAAAGTCCACGGATCTGACCCGGGACGTTTTCTCCAATCTCGATGCCTGGCAGGTCGCGCAACTGGCGAGGCACCCCCAGCGACCCTATACCCTGGATTACCTGAAACTGATTTTCACCGATTTTGACGAGCTTGCCGGTGATCGGGCCTATGCGGACGATTTCGCCATCGTCGGCGGCATTGCCCGCCTTGAAGATGAGCCGGTGGTCGTCATTGGCCACCAAAAGGGCCGCGACACGAAAGAGAAAATCAAGCGCAATTTCGGCATGCCGCGGCCGGAAGGCTATCGCAAGTCTCTGCGCCTGATGCAACTGGCGGAACGCTTCAAGCTGCCGATTGTCACCTTTATCGACACGCCCGGCGCCTATCCCGGTGTCGGCGCGGAAGAGCGCGGACAAAGCGAAGCAATTGCCCGTAATCTGAAAGTGATGTCGGATCTGAAAACCCCGATTGTCTGTACGGTGATCGGTGAAGGCGGATCCGGCGGCGCCCTGGCTATCGGTGTCGGCGATCGCGTTAACATGCTCGAGTATTCGACCTATTCGGTAATCTCACCCGAAGGCTGTGCCTCCATCCTCTGGAAAAGTGCCGAAAAAGCCGAGGAAGCCGCCGCGGCAATGGGTATCACCGCGGACCGCCTCAAGGGTCTAAAGTTGATCGACAACATCATCAAGGAGCCTCTGGGCGGTGCCCACCGGGACCCGGAAATCACGGCAAAAAACCTTCGTGAAAGATTGCTTGCCGATTTGTCAGTGTTGAAGCAGATGCCGGTTGACGAGTTGTTGCAAGCCCGTTTCAACAAGCTGATGTCATTCGGTGTGGTTGAAGAATAACGCAACTCATGCCAACTCCAGAGCAGGCAGTCGCCGGGTTCCTCGACAGACTGCCTGCACCGGAATCTCCCGATCCCGGTAAACCCTGTCCTGCCAACAGTCCCATGCTGATCGGCCTGTCCGGCGGCCTCGATTCCACCGTCCTGCTGCATATCGCGTCCCGGCTGCGTCCGGCGCAGGTGCACGGGCTGTATATTGATCACCAGCTGCATGAGGCGTCGGCAGCCTGGGGCCGGCACTGCCAGGAGCTCTGCAACCGACTTGGCGTTGACTTGCTGAGCCGCAAGGTCGCCGTGGAAAGGACTGCCGAGCAGGGACCGGAAGCGGCGGCCCGTGCGGCGCGCTACGAAGCCTTTGCGGAGATCCTCGAGAACAACCAGTTACTGCTCCTGGCGCATCACCAGGACGATCAGGCGGAAACCCTGATCCTGCAACTACTCCGGGGCGCCGGTCTCGCCGGCGCCGCCGCGATGCCGGCGCTTAAAACCTTCGCGGCTGGCTGGCTGGGGCGGCCCCTGCTCGATTGCAGTCGCGAGCAACTACAGGAATATGCGAACCGGCACGGCTTGCAATGGGTTGAAGACCCGAGCAATGCGGATCAGGAGTTGCGCCGTAATTTTCTGCGTCATGAGATTTTCCCCCGCCTTGAGCAGCAGTGGCCCGGCTGCCGGCGAACATTGGCGCGGTCGGCGCGGCTGGCGGCGGAGGCGAACGCGCTGCTCACCGAGCGGGGCAACCGGGATCTGAGACTTTGCACGGGCGTAAAGCCTGCGCAGCTCGACCTGCCGGCCCTCGGGAAATTGCCGGACGCCCGTCGCCGCAACCTGTTGCGAACCTGGATACAGGTCAATGGCTATCCCTTGCCTTCCGAAGCGGTACTGGTCGAGATTGACAGCCAGGCATTGGACGCCGAGGTGGATCGCAATCCGACTGTCGCCTGGCCCGGCGCGGAAGTGCGCCGCTACCGGGACACACTGTATATCGCCCAGGATTTTCCGGAATTGACGGATACCCAAGTGCATTGCTGGAATGTGGATTCGCCAATCAACCTGATCGCCGTGCGCTTGCAAATGTCCGCCCGATCCGGTGGCGGCTTGCGCCGACCCGAATCGGACGAACCGGTGACCATCCGGTTTCGCGAGGGCGGCGAGCGGTGCCGGCCGGCAGGACGGGGCGGCAGTGTGGCGCTGAAACAGTTGCTGCAGGAACTGTCGGTGCCGCCCTGGCAGCGGGGCCGCATCCCGCTTGTTTATTATGGGGATGAGATGGCGGCTATCGGCGATCGGGTCATTTGCGAGGGCTTCCGGACTCGTCCGGGGGAAGGCTTACAGTTGGCCGTTCATCCACTGGAACTCTGATCGCCGAAGAAGGCAGTGATGTGGTCCCGCTTCGCCAGCGCGTCCCGGAACCCCATCTTGATAAGCTCACACATAAAGGGTTTTTCGAATAGCAGATAGCTGAGCACGGTGCCGTCACTCTCTTCATCAAGGCCCAGGCGTTTGAAAAACAGCCGTACCAGGCGGGGCAATTCATCGATGTAGCGCAAGGCTATCGGGCCGCTGTCCTGCAGTGGTGCGATGACCAGGGTCTCGATATGCTTGAGACCGACATTGTTTTTGCGGATCCGGGAGACCGGAAACTTGGAGACGGTTTTGTTGATGCGGCGCAAGCGTTCAAGGTCGGCCTGCAGTGCATCAATAAAAATCGTATCAAGCAGGTGGCCGCCTATTTCCGCCGGATTCGGGGGCTGGGTCGAGATAAGACACTGATTGGCAGGTTCCGAGACCGGATCAACGCTGATAATCAACAATTTGTCCGCGCCCAGATGAATGGCCGGACTGTTGGGTGCCAGAAATCCCATGGAGCCGTCACCAAAATATTGCGCGCTGACCTTTTCCGCCGGGAACAGCATGGGAATGGCGGCGGAAGCCATCAGGTGCGACAGGTCGAGACTGACCCGCCGACCGCGGCGCCGGAACCGCTCCCAGCTCTCGACCTGTTCATTGCCCTGAAAGAAACTGACCGAATCTCCACTGCTGTAGTTATAGGCGGTGGCACATACGGCATCGAGATCCCCGCGCCGGATTGACGCCGCGATATTGTCAAAGTGGATGACGCTGGTCAGCAATTTCCGCAATGGCTGATTGTCGAGCAGCGACAGGGCCTGCATATGGTGGCGCCTCGGAAACAGCACCCCGGACAGCCATTTCAGCGCGTTCTTTGACAGGCCGCCAAAATCACTGCGGAAGATCCGGTCACTGGTGAATCCGGACCAGACCGCTTCCAGCCGGTTGATCCCGGTCTGCGCGCGGGACGCGTAGCTGGCCAGTACCACGGCATTGATAGCGCCGGCAGAAGTGCCGGTAATAATGGGATAGGGGTTATGCCGGGGATGGCCGAGAACTTCGGAAATACCCTTGATGACACCAACCTGGTAGGCCGCCCGGGCGCCGCCGCCCGATAACACCAGCCCGACCCGCTGTGGCGTCGCCGGCGTCATGGAGTCAGGGGGCCCAGCGATGGTTCAGGGCGCGAAAAACCCGGTTCGGATACCAGACCTTGCCCCGGCTGCCGTTATACCGGGCCAGCGCATGGGTCAGGTTTTGTCGTTCCTTTTTCAGGTACAGGCTGAGAATGGTGCAACCGTAGCGGATGTTGGTTTCCATATCGAACAGGTTATCACTTTCCTGGCCGATTTCATCCACCCAGAAGGGCATCACCTGCATGAGTCCCCGGGCGCCGGCGCTGGACAGTGCATAGTGATCGAAGTTGCTCTCGACTTCGATCAGCGCCAGTACCACGTGCGGGTTGAGGTTGGCCAACTGGGCTTCCCGGTGGACCAGACGCAGAATTTCGAAGCGATCCCGCTCGCTCACATGGGGCGCCCGCTTGGCGAGGCGCATCGACATGTCCTTGAGCCAGACTTCCGCGTCATACTGATCCCGAAACTCGTGGGGTTCATTGAGCGCTTCCCGGACCAGGGCACGAAATTCCTGACTGGGGATCTCCTGGGCGGAGACCGGCGCGGTTACCGCGCACAGCAAAAAAGCGCCCAGCCAGGCCAGAATTTTCCCGGGAGATCGCTGCATACAGGTGTTACTTCCCCAAAAGTTCTCGTAAATGCTCTACCGTACGGTCGATTTCGATATCGGCCTTGTCGTTGCCGCTCCTATCTTTATACTCGATGGTACCCTTGTCAATGTTCCTTTCGCTGATTACCAACCTGTGTGGCACTCCGATCAGCTCCATGTCCGCAAACATGACCCCGGGCCGGTCCTTGCGGTCGTCAAGGATGACCTCAATGCCGGCATTGAGGAGTTCCTGGTAAAGCTTTTCGGCCAGTTCCCGCACCCGGGGGGACTTGTGCATGTTCATCGGGATAATGGCGACCTGGAAGGGGGCAATTGCTGCCGGCCAGATAATGCCGTAGTCATCGTGGCCCTGTTCGATGGCGGCAGCCACGATACGGGACACGCCGATGCCGTAGCAGCCCATGCTCAGGGTGGCTGCCTTGCCTGACTCGTTCAGGACATTGGCCTTCATGGCTTCGGAATACTTGGTGCCGAGCTGGAAAATGTGCCCGACTTCGATCCCGCGCTTGATTTCCAGCGTGCCCTTGCCGTCCGGGCTCGGATCCCCGGGCACCACATTGCGCAGATCCAGGACATCATCAATGCGTGCATCCCGCTCCCAGTTGACGCCGGTCAGGTGTCGATCATTGTGGTTGGCGCCACAGATGAAGTCCGCCAACAGGGCAGCGTCCCGGTCAACAATGACCGGTACCTCAAGACCGACCGGGCCGACAAATCCCGCGTCACAGGCACAGGTGTCTTCGATTTCCTTCGCGCTCGCCAACTGCACCGGCGAGGCGACCAGCGGGTGGGCACCCGCCTTGATTTCATTCAGTTCATGATCGCCCCGCAAACACAGGGCCACGACCGGATGGGCATCATCGGCACCTTCGACCAGCAGCGTCTTGACCGTTTGCGCCGGATCGACTTTCAGAAAATCGGTCAAGGCGTCAATGGAGCGGATCGAGGGCGTGTCCACTTCCGCCACTTCTTCAGACGGTGCCGGCCTGCTGCCGCCGGGCGCTTGTGCTTCGGCCTTTTCGACGTTGGCGGCATAATCGCTGCTGTCACTGAAAGCAATCGCGTCTTCGCCGGACTCCGCAAGCACGTGGAATTCATGGGAGACGGCGCCGCCGATGGCGCCCGAATCGGCGATGACCGGACGATACTCGAGCCCGAGGCGCTCGAAGATACGGCAATAGGCCTGGTGCATGACCTCATAGGTTTGCGTCAGGCTGGCCTCGTCGATATGGAAAGAGTAGGCATCCTTCATCAGGAATTCGCGGCCGCGCATAACCCCGAAGCGGGGCCGGATCTCGTCCCGGAATTTGGTCTGTATCTGGTAGAAAGTGGCCGGCAACTGCTTGTAGGAGCGGATCTCGTCCCGCAGCAAGGCGGTGATGACTTCCTCGTGGGTCGGGCCGAGGCAGAAGTCCCGACCGTGGCGATCAGTCAGCCGCATCAACTCGGGACCATATTCCTGCCAGCGGCCGGACTCCTCCCAGAGCTCCGCCGGCTGCACGCCCGGCATCAGGATTTCCGCCGCGCCAACCCGGTCCATTTCTTCACGGACGATGGCCTCGACCTTGCGCAGCACGCGCAGTCCGGAAGGAAGCCATGAATAGATCCCCGACGCAATTTTGCGGATCATGCCCGCCCGTAACATGAGCCGGTGGCTGACTAATTCCGCATCGCTGGGTTCTTCGCGCTGGGTGGCGAGAAGGTATTGGCTGGTTCGCATGGAGTTCCCTGTGGTTTCCGCTCGGGTCAAAGGGCGCTATTGTAGCAGCCTTGTTACGGCCTCAAAAGGCAAACAGACTGGTATTGGCGCCGGGATCCCATTAGAATTGCGGGCCTTTGAAACTCCGGGAAAGCCCCCATATTCGGGAGTTGCAAGTTCCAGTTACTGCCGAGGTTTGACTATGCCGATTTATGAATACCAATGCCGGGCCTGCGAGCATCATTTTGAAAAGCTGCAAAAGATGTCGGATCCGGCTTTGTCCGTGTGCCCGGAGTGTCAGCAGCCGGAGCTGTCCAAACTGGTTTCCGCCGCAGGCTTTCAGCTGAAGGGAAGCGGCTGGTACGAGACTGATTTCAAGGGCGACAAGAAAAAGTCCGGTGCCGCAACGGACAAGGATAAAGGCACAGCCAAGGAGAAGGCCGCCAACAGCGACAGTTGACGTTGCGGATTCACTGGTTAAAAAAACGGGCCTTGCAGCCCGTTTTTTTATGCCGTTAGAAACGTCCGGGAATGACGCTCCCGGTCTTATAGGGTGAGATCAGCGAATTTTCAGTTTCTGGCCTACCGCCAGCTGTCCCGGATCGGACAGATCATTGAGTTCCACCAGAGCTTCGACCGTGGTGTCATGATCCTTGGCAATCTTGTACAGACTGTCACCGGGCTGCACGGTGTATTCGCTTTCGCCGGCCGCTGAATCCGAGGTCATCGCGGCGCCGGAATCCGCGTCCATGCCTTCATCCATGCCGGTGTCAGAATCCATGCCGGTGTCAGAGTCCATGCCGGTGTCGGAATCCATGCCGGTGTCGGAATCCATGTCGGTGTCGGAATCCATGTCGGTGTCGGAATCCATGTCGGTGTCGGAATCCATGTCGGTGTCGGAA
>JASBTO010000226.1 GCA_030148365.1 Kangiellaceae bacterium | reverse complement strand
ATCGGCCCCGGCGAAACGGTTATAGTGACCATCGGCTACCAGCAGATGGCCAAATACCGGGATGGCGAGTTCGCGCTGCATTTTCCGATGACCATCATGCCTCGCTATCATCCGGCCCGTCCGGTGTCGGCGCTCGACGCTGAAGACCGGCATGGTCCGATGGACGATCCCCGATCCCGCACCTGGGAGGAGAATCCCAGGGCAAATGTCGCCCTCAATGTGGATCTGCAACCGGGCTTCACCCTCGCCGAGCTGAAAAGTCCCTATCACGCCATCAACGTCGACGAGCGTGGCGATCACGCCTATATCAGCCTTGCAGACGGACTCATCCCGGCGGACCGGGACTTTGTGCTTCGCTGGCGCCCCTATCCCGAGCAGACGCCGGTATCGAGCCTGTTTGCGGAGACCCGCGATGGCGAAGACTATCACCTGCTGATGTTGCTGCCGCCCCACTACGACTATCTGGATGAAGTGCGTCAGGCCCGGGAATTGATCCTGGTGATCGACGTGTCCGGTTCCATGGCCGGGCCTTCCATTGATCAGGCACGCCTGGCGCTGTTGCAGGCCCTGGAGGAACTCGAGCCCACCGACAGCTTCAATATCCTGGCGTTCAATCACAGTGTCAGCGCCCTGTTTGACCAGGCCCGACCCGCCACGGCGGACAATCTGGCCGGCGCCCGGGCATTCGCGCAATCCCTGCGCGCCGATGGCGGTACGGAAATCGCCGCAGCAGTACAAGAAGCCCTTGTCGCGAGCCCATCCGAGCGTATCCGGCAGGTACTTTTTCTGACGGACGGATCGGTAGGCAACGAGCAGGAAGTCTTTGCCCAGATCCGCCGTCGGCTGGGTGACTCGCGCCTGTTTACGGTCGGGATCGGTGCCGCGCCCAACCGCTATTTCATGTCAAGGGCGGCGCGCTTCGGGCGCGGCACCTACACATCGATCGGCGACAGCCGGGAAGTTGCCGAGCGCATGTCCCGCTTGCTCACCAAGCTGAAATATCCGGTACTTACGGATCTGGAATTGCAAGTCTCCGGCGACATCGATCTCTGGCCCCGCCAGATCCCGGACCTGTATCTGGGCGAGCCCTTGCTGCTGGCCTACAAGGCCAATGCAGGAGCGGCCCGGCTACTGGTCTCGGGCAAGGCGGGCCAGGCGGGCTGGAGCGTCAGTCTGCCGGCACCGGCCAGGGGCCGGGACACCGGGATCGCCCGGTACTACGCGCGCCAGAAAATTGCTGCATTGATGGACAGCCGCGTGGACGGCCGGGAGCCGGAGTGGATCCGGCAGCAAGTGCTGCCGCTCGCGCTGCAACACGGACTGGTCAGCGCCTTCACCAGCCTGGTGGCGGTTGACCGCAGCCCGTCGCGGCTGCAGGGCGAGCCTCTGAAAGCGGCCCGCCTGAGCAACACCCTGCCGGCGGGAGCCATGCAGCAAAGGATTTTCGGGTACCCGGCGACGGCGACCGATGCCGACCTCAGACTGGTGTTCGGGGCAACGCTGATCCTGCTCGCATTGATGTATCTCGCCTTGCGCAAAACCGGGTTGGCCCGGCCATGTTGAAGCGAGCCCTGACACACTCCAGTCTCTGGTGCCTTGGCCTGATGCTGGCCGGCCTGCTGCTCGGTGGTCACGGCGCCTGGCTCAAGGCCAAGGCACAGGTCGCCCAACTGCTACTGGACCAAGCCTGGCACAAACAACGGCAGGGCGATACTGACGCCCGGCCCTGGCCCTGGGCCGATACCCGGGCCCTGGCGCGGCTCACGGTCGACAAACTCGGGGTCGATGAGATTTTGCTCGAAGGCGCCTCCGGCAGCACCCTGGCTTTCGGGCCGGGACACCTGTCCGGCAGCGCCCCGCCGGGCGCCTCCGGACACACCATCATCTCCGGCCACCGGGACACTCACTTCGCGTTTCTGGGGCAGTTACAACGAGGGGATGAACTCTGGATAGAGGCTGCCGACGGTCGTAAATTACGCTATCGGGTCAGAAGCCTGGAGGTTCGGGACAGCCGCCACCAGCCCCTGATCGGACGGGACGGCAACTGGCTGACCCTGGTGACCTGTTACCCGTTTGACGCGCTGACGCCTGGCGGTCCCTTGCGGTTTCTGGTGCACGCCGAACTGGCCGGCATTGTCAGCCGGAAAACCTAGTCGGTGGCCTGCAGACTGTCGACGCGCTGGAATCCGCGCGGCAACGTCGCGCCCCGACGGCCGCGCTCGCCCCGGTAATGTTCCAGATCCGCAGGCTTGAGGGTCAGATGACGCTTGCCGCTGTTGAGCAGCAGTCCCTGCGTCGGGCCGAGGGCCACCACGTCGACCACGTACTCTTCGCGCAGTTTCAGGCGGGCGGTCGGGATGCTGATGATCTTGTTGCCCTTGCCTTTTGCCAGTTTCGGCAGATCCCGAAGCGGGAACACCAGCAGACGTCCCTCATTGGAAACGGCCGCACAGAGGTCCTCGTCATAATTGCTGATCGGACGCGGGCTCAGCACCTTGGCGCCGGACGGCAGGGACAGGAGTGCCTTGCCATTTCGGTTACGGGTCATCAAATCGGCCACGGTCGCGACAAAGCCGTAGCCGGCGTCGGAGGCTATCAGGTATTGCTCCTCGTCAGCCCCCATCAGGGTGGCGACAAACTCGCTGCCCGCCACCGGATTCAGGCGGGTGGTCAGCGGCTCGCCATGGCCTCTCGCCGACGGCAAGGTATTGGCCAGCAGGGAGTAGACCCGCCCCCGGGAATCGAGGAACACCGCGTACTGATTGCTTTTACCCATGGCGGCGCCGAGAAAGTCATCGCCGGCCCGGTAGTTGAGGCTGGTGGCATCGACCTCATGGCCCTTGGCCGAGCGCACCCAGCCTTTTTCCGACAGCACGACGGTGACGGCTTCCGCCGGCATCAGATCCGCTTCCGACAGGGCTTTCGCCTCTTCCCTTTGCTTGATGGGCGAGCGGCGTCCGTCACCCCAGGTTTCCGCAGCTTCCTTGATCTCATTCTTGATCAGGGTTTTCAGCCGTGCCGCGGAGCCGAGGATGAGTTGCAATGAGTCGGCCTCGTCTTCGAGCGCTTCCTGCTCGGCGCGGATCTTCATTTCCTCGAGTTTGGCCAGATGGCGCAATTTCAGCTCGAGGATGGCTTCCGCCTGCCGATCACTGATTTGGAACTGCTTCATCAGCACGGGCTTGGGTTTGTCCTCGGTGCGGATAATCCGGATCACCTCGTCGATATTAAGGAAGGCGACCAGCAAGCCGTCGAGGATATGCAGACGGTCCATGACCTTGTCGAGTCTGAACTGCAATCGCCGGCGGGTGGTTTCGGTGCGGAACTGCAACCATTCGGTCAGGAACAGTTTCAGGTTCTTGACCTGGGGGCGGCCGTCAACACCGATGACATTGACGTTGACCCGGTAAGTGCGCTCCAGATCCGTGGAAGCGAACAGGTGTTTCATCAACACCTCGATATCGATACGGTTGGAGCGTGGCGTCAAGACCAGCCGTGTCGGGTTCTCATGGTCCGACTCATCCCGCAGATCCGCGAGCATGGGCAACTTTTTCGCGTTCATCTGGGCGGCAATCTGCTCGAGTACCTTGGCGCCGGAAACCTGGTGGGGCAAGGCCGTAACAATGATATCGCCGTCTTCCATTTGCCAGGCGGCTCGCATCCGGATCGAACCCCGGCCGGTCCGGTAGCATTCGACAATATCTTCTTTTGAGCTGATGATTTCCGCATCGGTCGGGTAATCCGGCCCCTGGACATGCTCGCAAAGGTCCTCGAGGGTCGCTTTGGGCTTGTCCAGCAAATGCACCAGTGCCGCCGCCACTTCCCGCAGGTTGTGGGGCGGAATATCCGTTGCCATGCCGACCGCTATCCCGGTCGTACCGTTCAACAGCAGATTCGGCAGACGGGCCGGCAGCACTTCCGGTTCTTCAAGCGTGCCGTCAAAATTGGGCTTCCAGTCCACAGTCCCCTGGGCCAGCTCCGACAGCAGCAAATCGGCATAGGGCGCCAGCCGGGCTTCGGTGTAGCGCATTGCCGCAAAGGACTTGGGATCATCGGGCGCGCCCCAGTTGCCCTGACCGTCCACGAGGGGATTACGGTAGGAAAACGGCTGCGCCATCAGCACCATGGCTTCGTAACAGGCGGAATCGCCGTGGG
>JASBTO010000198.1 GCA_030148365.1 Kangiellaceae bacterium | reverse complement strand
CCAGAGCACGTCGCGGCCCGGGTTGGTGGTTTAATCGAGCAGGTGGGCTACGTCGGCGGCGCGCAACTCGCAAAAATTCGCCCGGACACGGGCTAAGCGGCCGCTGCCGAGCGCTTCATTCAGCAGCTCGATGCGATCCTGGGTCTGAACCTGTTCGCCTGTTTCCGACATCGGATTATTCCGGGTCCCCTGAGATTGCCGACATTCTAGCTTATTTCGTTGCGGCTATGACACCCGCCCGGGAAAGGAAGTCATTGATTGCACTCGTGCGATGCCCGGTTACTCCTTGCCGAGTTCGCGATGGAAAACCCGGGTACCCGGATACTGGGAGGCAAACTCCCGGGCCATATATTCGGCCATGTAAACCGAGCGATGCTTACCGCCAGTGCAACCGATAGCGACGGTCAGGTAGCTGCGATCCTGGCTGTCAAAACGGGGTAGCCAGTTACTGAGAAACACTTTCACCTGCCACTGGTATTCCATGACGGTCTGGCTTTGGCCCAGATATTCCACGATGGCGGGATCCAGCCCGGTCAACGGGCGCAATTCATCTTCCCAATGGGGATTGGGCAGGCAGCGAACGTCAAACACGAAGTCGGCATCCTTGGGCACGCCATACTTGAAGCCGAAAGAGACGAACATCAGGTCAATCTGGTTGTCTTCTTTTTCCAGAATGCGCCGACGAATGAATTCCCGGAGCTGGTGCGGGCTGATGTCACTGGTATCGACCAGCAGATTGGCCTGATCAGCGACCGGCGCCAGCAGTGTCTCTTCCCGCGCGATGGCCTCACGCAGGGACAGTCCCGATTGTGTCAGCGGATGACGTCGACGGGTCTCACTGAAACGTTTCAGCAGGATGGCTTCGTCGGCATCAATATAGATAATGTTGGGCTTCAGGCCCCGGGATGTCAGGGTGTCCATCACTTCCGGAAATTCGAGCAGATCCCGGGACAGATTGCGGGCATCAATACTGATGGCAAGATCCTGGCGATTGGCGAGCTTGTCGGCGAGTTCCGGGAGCAGGCTGATGGGCAGGTTATCGACGCAGTAAAAGCCCTGATCTTCCAGCGCGTGCAGGGCGACAGTTTTTCCGGATCCGGAGCGGCCGCTCAGAATGATGATTTGCATGCAGGATTCCTGGGTTGAAATTGTGTCAATAATTGTCTCGCGACTATCCGGTCGGCCCGGGTTGCTCCTGACCGGTATCCCTGTCGAATGTCGGGCGCCGGGTCGGGCACGGCTCAGTGTGCCGGGGGCCGTTCGCTTTTCTTGTCCTGTGCTGCGGCGCAGGCCAGAATTTCCAGTAACGCTTCACTGCAGTGTGCATGCCGGAGTTGGGCCTGGGTGACCGGCTGGCTGAGCAGGGTGGCAATCTTTTGCAATTGTGCCGAATCAATGCTGGTGTCATCTTCGGGCAGCAACAGTCCGAACAGTATGTCGACCGGTTCGGCATCGGGCGCGTCGAAGGTGACCCCTTCCGAGAGCATCAACAACGCGGCGGTCGGTGACTCGCATCCTGACAGCCGGCCATGGGGCAGGGCAACGCCGTTGCCGATGGCTGTGGTACCGAATCTTTCCCGCTGAAACAGGCACTCCAGAATATTCTGGCTGGACAATTCCGGGTTGTCACCGGCGATAATTTCGCCAATGAGTTCGAGTGCCTTTTTCTTGCTGCTTGCGTGGCCGCCCAACAGCGTTCGGGCGGGTGACAAGTACTCAATCAGGTTCATGGGTGTATCTGATCACTCGTTTGGTCAGGTCTGCCGGCAAAATTACCGCAGAGCGCCGGGAATGTAGCCTGTCTCGCCCGGAACTTCAACACCATTGAGGGGTTGTTGAACTGGGGCGGGCCGGGCAGGCGCTGGTGTCTCGCGGTGGACGATCAGGGCGTTGCAAGACCGCCCGGACACCGGCGCCTGGCGGCGCGTCAAGAATTCGATGGAAGTGACGGGGACACTAGTGACGGATCATTTTTTCCTTGTGCTTGATCACTTGCCGGTCCAGTTTGTCTATCAGTGTGTCGATTGCCGCGTACATATTGTCGGATTCGGAATTGGCAAAGAGTTCGCCACCATTGACATGCATTTTCGCCTCGGCAATCTGGCGAAGTTTTTCTACACTGAGGATAACGTGGACGTTGTTGATATGGTCAAAATGACGCTCAAGCCGGGAAAACTTGTCGTGAACAAAGTCACGCATGGCTTCGGTGATATCAACATGATGGCCAGTGAGATTGATTTGCATAATGGCTTTCCTTATAACGGGATGTTACTTCAGATAACAGATTTGCGCTGACTTGAGGTCGGTATCGCCATGGCTTCACGGTATTTCGCAACCGTGCGTCTGGCGACATTGATACCCTGATCCTGCAAGATGGTGGCAATCTTGTTATCACTCAAGGGCTTCTTTGGCAGTTCTGCTTCTATCAGCTTCTTTATCAAAGCCCGTATTGCGGTTGCTGAGCATTCACCTCCTGATTCCGTGGAAACGTGGCTGGAAAAAAAGTATTTCAGTTCAAATACACCGCGCGGCGTGTGCATGTATTTTCTCGTGGTGACACGGGAAATTGTCGACTCGTGCAACTCTACCTTTTCGGCAATGTCATGGAGGATCATCGGTTTCATGGCCTCCGGGCCGAATTCAAAGAAACCCAGCTGTTCATTGACAATGGTTTGCGCGACTCGCAAGAGAGTATCGTGACGGCTTTGCAGACTTTTGATGAACCAGCGCGCATCCTGCAAGTGATCTTTGAGGTAGGTGTTGTCCGGGCTGTTGTCAGCGCGCTTGATGAGACCGGCATAGTAGTTGTTGATCCCGAGTTTGGGCACGCATTCCGGATTCAGTTCAACTCGCCAGCTGCCGTTGGCCTTGCTGACCAGTACGTCAGGAGTGATGTAGTCCGGCTGGCTGTTATTGTGGCGGAGGCCGGGGCTGGGATCCAGTTTCTGAATGGCATGTAACGCTTCCTTGAAGCGCGCTTCATCAAGCTTCAGATCACGCATGATGACGGGGTAATTGCGCTTGGACAAATGGGCAAAGTGGTGCTCCAGGATCCGCGTTGCCAGCTTCTCCACCGGGCCGGGGTCGCTAAACTGCGCCAGCTGCAACAGCAGGCATTCCTGAAGATCCGATGCGGCGACACCGGCCGGCTCAAGGTGCTGAACGAGGCGCAACATGGCCATGATTTCGGAGTGGTTGATATCCTCGAATTCCTGCTCCCGCAGATGGGTTTCGAGTTCCTCGGTCGTAATGCCCAGATAGCCTTTCTCGTCGAGGCTGTCGATGATGGACATGGCGATCACCTCATCGCGATCAGAGAGACGGCACATCTGGATTTGCCAGATCAGAAAGTCCCGAAGATTTTCTGAAGAAGTGTCAGCCATGTCGGCGGTGTAATCTTCGTCAGGGAGTTGTCCCTTGGCAGGCTGTGAAGCGGTCAGCGATTCCCATTGAGTGTCCATCGGCAACTCGTCGCCAAGTTCCTTTTTCTCCATGGCTTCGGTGGTGTCTATCTGGCTGTCATCCCGCTCCCTGTCTGATTGGGCTTCCTGCCTTTCCGATTCCGACTCACGGTTTTGTTCATCTTCGGCTTCAAGGAGAGGGTTGGAGTCCAGGCGTTCCTGGATTTCGGTTTGCAGTTCCAGGCTCGACAATTGCAATAACCTGATCGCCTGCTGCAATTGCGGCGTCATGGTTAACTGTTGTCCGATTCGAAGTTCTAAACCTGGCTTCATATTTTATGTTTTGGTTACAGAGCTCATGGCAATGAGCCCTGATCCTAACTTACTCCCTGCGCTGGCTTGAATGCAACTTCCCCGTTCATGAAAAACCGGATCCCTATGCCAATGTTATGGCGTATTCGACGGCCGTTTTCAAGTAAGACCGGCGATTACAGGCGAAATTCCTCACCCAGGTAACGGTCGCGGACCAGAGGATTGCCGAGGATGGCCTGACTGTCACCTTCGGCAATAATATTCCCGTCATCCACGATGTAGGCGTGCTCGCAGACATCCAGGGTTTCCCGGACATTGTGATCGGTGATCAGGACGCCGAGGCCCCGGGCCTTGAGGTGCTGGATGATGCGTTTTATTTCAATAACTGATTTGGGGTCGACGCCGGCGAAGGGTTCATCGAGAAGGATGAATGTCGGGTCCGTGGCAAGTGCCCGCGCAATTTCGACCCGACGCCTCTCGCCACCGGACAGGGCCATGCCCTGGCTACGGCGGATATGGGTAATCTGGAACTCTTCCAGCAGGCTTTCGAGCCGATCACGACGGGCTTCCGGGTCCAGATCTTCCCGCAACTGCAATATTGCCAGCAGGTTTTGCTCAACGGTCAGCTTGCGGAATACGGATGCCTCCTGGGGCAGGTAACCCAGGCCGAACCGGGCGCGCTGATGCATCGGCTCTCCGGTAATGTCACGGCCATCAAGCTCGATGCTGCCATGATCCGAGGCGATTAACCCGACGATCATGTAGAAGGAGGTAGTCTTGCCTGCGCCATTGGGACCGAGCAGGCCGACAATCTGACCCTGACAGACTTCCAGGGACACATCCTTGACGACCTTGCGGGACTTGAAGCTCTTGGCGAGGTTGAGGGCAGTCAGTTTGCTCATATCAGGGATTTTTCTTTTTGTTTTGTTGAATGATGTGTACCCGCTTGTCGCCGACCTTGGGAATGGTCAGCCGCTTCTCACCGGCAAAATAATCAATTTGTTGGGCGGAAATCTCATCCTCGGCCTGCTGAAACCAGGCATTGCCCGCCAGATGCAGGGCATCGGCCTGTGCTTCATAGTCGATTTGCTCGGCCCGGGCGGCGACGGGCGTGTCTCCGGGTTTTTTGGTGTCGTGCCAGAACCGGGCCGGATTCCCCTGGGCCTTGAAGCGGGACAGCCGGTTTTGCGACTGGAAGACTTCGAGCCGGTTACCCTGAATGCGGCTGCTTTCGCCGGTCTCCGGGTTGACCCGGGTCATCTCTACCTGACTCGTGGCGACGAAATAGCCCCGGTCCGGATAGACTTCAATCCGCGGCGCCCGGGTGACGCTGACCAGCCGGGTCAGGGGATCCTGGTGTCTGACGGTGGCGGGCGTGCCGGTGGCGATGAGCTTTTCCTCCGGATGCTTGTCTCTCTGGTACTGCTCCAGGCGGTCGCCTTCCAGTGCCAGAGTGGCATCACGGTAACTGACGTTGCCATTGAAAATATGGATGCCGCGGGCCAGATCATGTTCCGAGCTGTCGGAGCTCAAATCGCTGGCACCCCGATCGGCGGACAGGGCGGGCAGGACTGGTATGCCGGCAAGCAGCAACATCAAGGCGGCGGTGTGCAGGGGTCTCAGGTTCATGGCGGACCTATCTCGTTCATTCTGTGATTGCCCGGGCCTTGACGTCGGCAAACAGTAGCAAGTGCTGGGGGCCGAGTTCCGCTTTCATGCCCGTACCGGAAATCCGTGATCTGCCGGTCTCGATGTCGACCCGCAGATCGCTGGTCGCGATATCGGTCAGGGTATCGAGATCCAGCGCTTCGGTGGTCATGGCCACCGGGGTGGTTTCAGGGCCGGCTTCCCGTTCGGCTCTGACCGAGCGTCGAAGTTCAATCAGGTTGCCGTTGTCATGGGTGATCGCCTGTTCGGCGCGAATTTGCCAGGGCGGCCCGGTGTCGGTCCGGATGACCACATGGGGTGAGAGCATCTGTCCCTGGCCGGTGGCGCTGAAGTTGTCGAAACGATCCGCGCGTAATTCCCGGTCGAGACTTCCGGTTTTGGAAAAGGTGCGGGCATGCACCTGCTCCATAAAATAATCCGGGTATTTTTCCACCTCGACAAACTCTTCGGGAGGCGCGGAGGGGTTACGCCATGCATCAAAGTAAAACGCCGCAACCAGCGCCAGTGGCAACAGCAGGAAGAGTACCAGCCGGCTGGTCCAGAATTTCATGGCCTGAAACGATCCAGGAAGTCTTGCAGGTGACCCTGGCTTTCAAGCAGCAGCTCGGCCAGTTCCCGGACGGCGCCGTCACCGCCCTTGTTTCGTGATGTCCAGTGGGCGCGCTCCCGCAACAGCCAGTGGCCGTCGGCGACCGTGGCGGTCAGGCCGACAAGAGGGAACAGGGTCAGGTCCGGCAAGTCATCACCGATGTGGGCGATGTTGCGGGCTTCGAGAGTCAATAATTCCTGTAACTTGCGCAGCGCGGAGACCTTGTCCTGTTGTCCCTGAAAGACATGGGTAATACCCAGTTCCCGCGCCCGGTTATCGACAATGGGTGAGTCGCGGCCGGTAATGATGGCGACCTGGATACCGTTTTGCAGCAACGCCTTGATGCCGAGGCCGTCCTTGATGTTGAAGGTCTTGAATTCTTCGCCCTCGCTGCCGAGGATAACCTTGCCGTCGCTGAGCACACCGTCGACATCACAGATCAATAGCCGGATATCCCGGGCCCGGTCGAGCAATTCCTGATTCGGCTCTGGTCTGCTCATCAGACAACTCCCGCGCGCAGCAGATCGTGCATGTTGAGTGCGCCGATCGGCGCGTCATTTTCGTCCACGACAACCAGGGCATTAATGGCCCGGGTTTCCATCAGGTTGACGGCCTCGGCGGCCAGCATTTCCGGCCCTACGGTGGTGCACCGGGCGGTCATCACCTTGTCGACCGGATCCTTCTGGAAGTTGACACCGGCATCCAGACTGCGGCGAAGATCGCCATCGGTAAAAATTCCCGCCAGCCGTCCGTCGGGAGCCACGATGGTGGTCATGCCCAGTCGTTTGGCGGTCATTTCCAGGACGGCGTCGCGAATGGCGGTTCCGGAAGCGACCCGGGGTAATTTGTCGCCGTCGTGCATCAAGTCCCTGACGTGCAGCAACAGCTTGCGACCCAGGCTGCCGCCGGGATGGGACAGGGCGAAGTCGTCGGCGGTAAATCCGCGGGCGTCGAGCAAGGCGATTGCTAGGGCGTCGCCCATGACCAGGGTCGCGGTGGTGGAGGCCGTCGGCGCCAGATTCAGGGGGCAGGCTTCCTTGTCGACCTTGATATGAAGATGAACATCACTGGCTTTCGCCAGGGTGGATTCCGGCTTGCCGGTCAGGGACACCAGTTTGACGCCCAGACGCTTGATCACCGGCAGCAGGGAGGTCACTTCGTGGGTTTCGCCGGAGTTGGACAAGGCGATGACCACATCCTCCCGGGTAATCATGCCGAGATCGCCATGTCCGGCTTCCGCGGGGTGAACAAAAAATGCCGGGCTGCCAGTGCTGGCCAGGGTCGCGGCGATCTTGCCGCCGATATGGCCGGATTTGCCCATACCGAGCACGACGATACGGCCCCGGCAGTCGAGCAGGATTTGGCAGGCCCGGGAAAAATTGTCGTCGATCTGCGCCATCAGCGCTTCGATGGCGTCAGCCTCGGTACGGATTACTGCTTTGGCCAGGGATTGAAAATCCATCAGGAGTTGCTCATGCCTCTTTGCCGGTGTCGGGTGTCATGCAGGTCCGCAGTTTCACGTACCCGGTGCCTCACTGTTCGCGGAGTGTACCCGAGACCGGCTGTCTCAGGCACCCCCATAATACAGATAGTACTGGTAGCCGATAAACACCATCAACAGCATGGCGCCTTCGATGCGGTTTATCTTGCCCGGACCGTTGCGCCGGTAAGCCAGGGCGGTCATGGCCACAGCCAGGCCCAACATCAGCAGATAGTCCCGGCTTAGCACCGACTCACCCAACACCACGCCGCCGAGTACGCCAGGCAGACCCATGACCGCGAGCAGATTGAAAATGTTGGAGCCGATGACGTTGCCGATGGCGATTTCGTGTTCGTTTTTGAGTACCCCCGCTACCGAGGCGGCCAGTTCCGGCAGACTGGTACCGATGGCCACGACGGTCAGTCCGATAATCAGATCACTGACCCCGAAATGGCGGGCAATACCCGTCGCCCCGTCGACCATGATGTCGGAGCTGAAGATCAGCAGGGTGCCGCCGACAAGCGTCCAGAAAACGGCCTTGCCGGTACTCATGGCATCGGGCAGTTCCTCGACTATCTCCTGGAGCATCAAATCCTGGTTCACGCGGCTGCGGGTGCCGAGCATGATAAGCCAGAAGATATAGATGACCAGTCCCAGCAGCAGGGCGGTGCCGTCCAGCAGGCCCAGTTTCAGATCCCAGAGCAGAAGACCGGCAAGTGCCATGACACCGAGCAAGATGGGAATTTCCCGGCGCAGGGTACCGGAATCGACCACTAACGGCCGCACAAGGGCGGTAATGCCCAGCACCATGCCGACGTTCGCAATATTCGAGCCGAGCGCATTGCCTACGGCAAGCTCGTGATTGCCTCGCAGGGACGCCATCACCGAGACCAGTATTTCCGGGGCGGATGAACCGATTGCGACAATTGTCAGGCCGACCACCAGGCGGGAAACGCCAAGATTGCTGGCAATGGCCGCTGCGCCTTCCGTAAAGCGATCAGCGCTCCAGACCAGCAGGGCGATTCCGGCAGTCAACAGGGCAATATTAAATAGCATCAATCGATCTTATTGATATCAACGTGTCTTGTGGGAGTAAAAGTGACTGCCGGATGTACCTCATCATTCATCATGCGACCAGGCGCGTTAGCCGGGAAACACCCGGTGAGCGATGTCCGAATTCCCGGAAGCTGCTCACAATCAAGCCAGGCAGACCCGCCAAAAGTCACAATATGGGTGACGAGCTACGCCAGTGCAACCAATAAACTGTTTCAAGGCGTATCCGGCGCCGCCAGAGCGTGGCTCATTGTAAACATTCCCGCGGCCTTTGTCATGACGCCCGACGGGGCTATAAAAAGCCTGTATTCACGCTATTTTGATGTACAATAGCCGCTTTTGAAAATAGCCAGCCAGAAAATAAGGATCGGTTTTGCAGGGGAACAAGGCAACCCGGGACGAAGGCGACAGTCATGTCCGCATTGAGGACATGCATTTCCATCGGGGCGAGCGGGCCATCTTCAATGGCATCAGTCTCGATATTCCGCGGGGCAAAATTACAGCGATCATGGGACCGTCAGGTACCGGCAAGACAACCTTGCTGAGACTGATCGGCGGTCAATTGATCCCGTCCGCCGGGGCAATTCACTTCGACGGCGAAAATATTCCGGAGCTGGGCCGCAGCGCCCTTTACCGGGTCCGCCGCAAGATGGGAGTCTTGTTCCAGAGCGGGGCGCTTTTTACCGACATGTCAGTCTACGACAATGTGGCTTTTCCGCTGCGCGAAAATACATCGCTCCCGGAAGCTGTCATCCGCAATATTGTGCTCATGAAGCTTGAGGCCGTCGGTTTGCGAGGCGCCCGGAACCTGATGCCGGCCGAGCTGTCCGGGGGCATGTCGCGCCGCGCGGCACTCGCCCGGGCCATCGCTCTGGATCCGGAAATCATCATGTATGACGAGCCCTTTGCCGGGCAGGATCCGATTTCCATGGGAGTGGTTGTCCGGCTGGTCAAAAGCCTTAACGAGACCCTCGGATTGACGTCGGTTGTGGTCACCCACGATGTCCAGGAAGTCAGTTCCATTGCCGATTATATTTATGTCTTTGCGGGCGGCAAGGTCATCGGTCAGGGGACGCCGGAGCAAATGCGGGCGGATCAAACGCCCCGCGTGTCCCAGTTCATGCAGGGACTGCCTGATGGCCCGGTGCCGTTTCACTATCCCGCTCCGGATTTCGAACAGGATTTGATGGGGGCTGACAGTCATGAATGACGCAATCGCCCGACTCGGCGCCGGCACACTGACATTTCTGGCAACCCTCGGCCGCTCCGGTCATCTGCTGATACGTTCGCTGTTGCTGATACCCGGCTGGCGGGACCTGGCCCGGATCAGTCTGCAGATTTTTTCAGTCGGGGTGAAGTCCCTGGTCATCATTGTCGTCGCCGGATTCTTCATCGGTATGGTGCTCGGCTTGCAGGGTTACACCAATCTGGTGCGCTTTGGCGCCGAAGCCGCCCTTGGACCTTTTGTCGCCCTGAGTCTGGTGCGCGAACTGGGGCCGGTGGTATCGGCATTGCTGTTTGCCGGCCGGGCCGGCTCTTCGCTGACAGCCGAAATCGGGCTCATGAAGGCGACCGAGCAACTGGCCGGGATGGAATTGATGGCCGTCGACCCGCTACGGCGCATCGTCACGCCAAGATTCTGGGCGGGCTTCATTTCCATGCCGCTGCTGGCCGCCATTTTTACGGCAGTCGGCATCATCGGCGCCTATTTGGTGGGCGTCAGCTGGCTCGGGGTCGATGGCGGCAGCTTCTGGTCCGGCATGCAGGACAGTGTCGATTTCCAGAAAGATATCCTCAACGGTGTGGTGAAGAGTCTGGTGTTCGGTTTTGTGGTTACCTGGATTGCGGTATTCCGGGGTTACGATACCTTGCCGACATCCGAAGGCATCAGCCGTTCAACTACCCAGACGGTAGTACACAGTTCCCTTGCGGTACTCGGTCTCGATTTTATATTGACGGCACTAATGTTCGGAGAATTGAATTAATGCGTAGTTCAGGCAGTCAGATACTGGTAGGTTTGTTCATGTTGGCAGGATTTGCCGCTTTGGTAATGCTGGGTTATAAAGTCAGTAATTTTCAGGAGTTTGCAAGACAGGATACTTATACGCTGATTGCGAACTTTACCAATATCGGTGGTCTTAAAGTGAGGTCGCCGGTAAAAGTGGGCGGCGTCGTAGTTGGCCGGGTCAGCAACATTGAGTTGGATAACCGCTCGCTGACACCGGTGGTCTACATGGCAATAGCCGCAGAATACGACCAGTTTTCGTCAGAGTCCTCGGCAGCCATCCAGACGTCCGGACTGCTGGGAGAACAATTTATTTCACTGACGCCCGGTGGCGACGAAGTCATCCTTGAAGATGGTGACGAGATAGAAGATACGCAATCGGCGTTGGTGCTTGAGGATCTGATCGGTCAGTTCCTCTTTAACAGACCCTCCGGTAACAATTGAGATCGGAGCAACCATAGGTGGGAGTATGATCAGACTGATTACCCTGAGTGTCAGCCTGATGCTGTTCGTAGACCTTTCAGCCGTTCAAGCCAGAGAAGCGATTGACGTCGTGGCGGCAACCAACCACGAGGTGCTGGAGCGCCTCGGCAAGGTCGAAGCCGGCAAGGATGCCGAACTGGTAGCCTGTCGAATCGTTGAGGAAGTGGTATTACCCCGACTGGCCACCCGCAGCATCGCGCGCAAGGTCCTGGGTCGCCACTGGCGATCCGCCTCCCATGCCCAGCGGAAACTCTTTACGCAAGAGTTTCGTCAATATCTGATCCGTTTCTATGCTGACTTTATCCGCGACTTCGAAAACGATGAAATGGAAATGCTGGAGACGCCTTATGACGCTGACGACGATACCCGTTTGGTCAGCACCCGCCTGAGAAATCGCGACAACAAGCAGACTGTACGCATGGATTATCGACTCAAACGCAGTCAGGATGACTGGGAAATTGTCGATATATTAATCGACGGCGCCAGTTTGGTCGTCAACAACCAGAAACGTTATGCCCGGGCCGTGGCCGAGCACGGTATTGAATCAGTCATTGCGACCCTCGCGAAACGCAACGCGCAGGTCTTTGGAGATAGCGGTGAATCTTGAGCAAAGACAAAATCATCTCTGGGCATTGCGAGGGCCCCTTGACGCGCAATCGGTCCCCAAATTCTGGAAGCCACTGCTTCGGTTAATCCGACAGGAGCAGGAAGTCACCCTGGAACTGTCAGGAGTTGACGATATCGATACCGCGGGTCTGGCCACGCTGATTACCCTGATGTCGGAAGCCCGTGCGGCCAACTGCCGGTTGCAATTTGAGTCCCCCGGCGACAAAATTGCGCGTCTGGCTGAAGTGAACGGTGTGCAGCACTGGTTCCCCGAAGCCGCCAACCGGTAACTGAGCGGAATACTTTCCTATGGCCATCGAAGAATCCACGATCAAGCAACTCATTGAAAACGCCATTCCCGACGCCGAAGTCGACATTCGCGGCGATGGCAGTCATTTCCAGGCCCGGGTGGTAAGCCCGGCATTCGACGGCGTCCGGGCGGTTAAAAAGCAGCAGATGGTATACGCTGCGCTGGCGGACCAGATTGCCGATGGCAGCATACATGCCCTGACCATCAAGGCCTACACGCCGGAAGAGTGGGCCACTGCGAGCAAACTGCAGGTCGCTTCCTGAACGCACCAACCTGAAAAGAATCTGAAAAACATGGATAAACTGCAAATTACCGGCGCGGGTCCCCTGGACGGCTCCATCAAGATCTCCGGGGCCAAGAACGCGGCATTGCCGATTCTCATGTCCACTCTGTTGTGTGACAGCCATACCTCCATCGGCAATGTGCCCCATCTCAACGATGTGACCACGACCATGGAATTGCTGGGTCGCATGGGCGTGCAACTGACCGTCGACGAAAAACTCAATGTTGAAGTCGACACCAGCACTATCGAAAATTTCGAAGCGCCCTATGAACTGGTCAAGACCATGCGCGCTTCGATCCTGGTGCTGGGGCCGCTGATTGCCCGGTTTGGCAAGGCCCATGTATCGCTGCCGGGTGGTTGTGCGATCGGCTCACGGCCGGTAAACCTGCACATCCAGGGCCTCGAAGCCATGGGCGCCACCATCAAGGTGGCGAACGGTTATATCGAAGGTCATATCGACGGTCGGTTGCAAGGCGCCCATATCCTGATGGACATGATCAGCGTCACCGGCACCGAGAATTTGCTGATGGCCGCAACCCTCGCCGAGGGTGTCACCATCATCGAAAACGCGGCACGGGAACCGGAAGTCGAGGACCTCGCCAATTGCCTCAATTCCATGGGTGCCAAAATCACCGGCGCCGGGACCTCGGTCCTGCGGATTGAAGGCGTGGAAAGGCTCGGTGGCGGGCATTATGAAGTTCTGCCGGACCGGATTGAAACCGGCACCTACCTGATCGCCGCGGCGATCACCGGGGGCCGCATCATGGCTCGCAAGACGGACCCGGAAATACTCGAGTCGGTGCTGCTGAAGCTTGAAGAGGCGGGCGCCCATATCAATACGGGTCGCGACTGGATTGAGCTGGATATGCGTGGCAAACGGCCCAAGGCGGTCAATATCAAGACGGCACCCTATCCGGGCTTTCCGACCGACATGCAGGCCCAGTTTACCGCGCTCAATGCGGTGGCCGAAGGCACAGGTACCATTACCGAAAACATTTTTGAAAACCGCTTCATGCATGTGCTGGAAATGCAGCGCATGGGGGCGGACATTGCCATCGAAGGTAATACCGCCATTATTCGGGGTGTGAAAAAACTCAGTGGTGCAGAAGTCATGGCCACGGATCTCCGGGCTTCCGCCTCACTGGTTCTGGCAGGTCTGGTTGCAGACGGGAACACCCTGGTGGACCGGATTTATCACATCGATCGGGGCTATGAGTGTATTGAAGAAAAACTGCAACTGATGGGCGCCCGCATCCGCCGTATTCCTTCCTGATCGTCCGGGCGCGCCGGCTCTAACAGCCGGCGACGGCCGGAATTCTCCGCCCGCTATCCTTTGCGGGTTCCGTTTGCTGAAGGTCGCTCGTCTACCGTAACGGTCAGCTCAACAGGCTGACCGGCCCGGATTAATTTCAGAGATGCACTTTTACCCGGCGGGGTATTGACGATGGCGTTGATCAATTGCCCGGAGCTGGTGATCAGGGTGTCATTGAAGTGGGTGATGACATCATCAATCTGCAGGCCGGCACTGCGGGCGGGACCGGTTGCGTCCATGCCGGTAATCATGACGCCAACGCCAAAGGGTACCGAGGCGATAATCTTGTCCAGCTTGTCGAGAGTGGACTGATCATAGCGTCCGGACAGGGAGGCAACCCGCACCAGTCGCATGTCGGTTCCGGTTACTCCCAGCCAGCCACGACTGACCTTGCCGGTCTCGATCAACTGATTGACCACCTTTTTTGCCTGGTCGGCGGGGATGGCAAAATTGATGGCAGTTTGTCCGGAGATTTTTGCGCCGATATTGAGGGTGGTAATACCGATTAACTCGCCGAGGGAGTTGATCAGGGCGCCGCCGGAACTGCCGGGGCTCATGGGCGCATCGGTCTGGATGAAATTTTCTATTTGCGCGACATTGTCGGTAACCAGGGCGGCACCTCGTGTGCTGCGGCCAGTGGCACTGATAATGCCCTGGGTCACGCTTTGCTTGAACAGGTTGTAAGGATTGCCGATAGCGAAAACCATATCACCGACTTCGATGGGATGATTCGCTGAAAAAGGCAGGTAGGGCGCATCAGTCAAATCGATTTTCAAAATCGCCAGATCCGTGTCCATATCCATACCGATAATCTCGGCACTGGCGCGGCGGCCATCAAATAACTCGACAAACACGAAACGGGCCTTGCTGACGACATGATAGTTGGTGGCAATATAGCCGTCCGGCCGGACGATAACGCCAGAGCCGTAGCCGAACTCGATGGTTGGCTGAGCGTCCGGATTGCTGTTACCGGTGCGTGGGTCAACCTCAGGCGGCAGGATATCGGAGCGATACTGGATACTGACAACCGCCGGTTGCGCCTTGCGGATGGCGCCGGCAAAACTCAACGGCGCCGCCTCCGATGGCGCTTCTCCAGTCTCCTGTATCCGGGCCGGTTCTGCGGTTTCCGGCAGCATTTGCTGCAGCCGTGGGATTTGCTGAGGAAAAAACAATACGATAATTGCGGCAACGACCAGACCGGCAAAAATATAACTTATAAAAAACAGAAAACCCTTTGAGAAAGACATCGGAAACCAAACCTGACGACGAGGGCACAACCTTAGCAGAAAACGCGCATTTTGGCAGCGCTAAAGACTCCGATAACCATTTGATTGGCCGGTGGTTGTCGAGGCCCGGTGCACCTTCCCAGGCCGTCGGTTTCAGGGCTTGCCGCGCGGGGGCTCAACCGGGGCTCATGTCATTGGCTAACGGATGATCACGACCCGGGCACGACCCTGCCGGCGGATATTGAGCGCCAGAACCGGATCCCGTTTGTCAATGATGTCCTGAAGCTGGTCCAGATTACGGGCGAGATAGCGACCGGCGCCCAACAGGATGTCGCCCGGTCGCAGTCCCCAGTAGGCGGCACGGCTGTCGGCAGTCAGACTGGCGACCAGGACTTCCTGCTCGCCATTGGCCCGGTTTCTGATCTGCAGGCGGCTGCCGGCAAGGTAGGGGTGCAGCTCTTCTCCCGGCAGCGCAGTGTAGACCGGCTCCGACAGGACCGCATCCAGTTCGAGCTCCTGCTCGCCACGGACCACCGTCAGGGTGATTTTGGCATTCGGCACCAACAGCCCGAGCTGGTTCCGGAGCGCACCCACGGTACGGACTTTGCGACCGTTGATGGCGGTGATGATATCGGCCTGCTCCAGGCCCGCGGCTTCCGCCGGAGAGCCGGGGTTAACCTCGGTAACCACAACACCCCAGGTCTGCCTGATACCAAAGGCCTCCGCCAGACGCGGCGTCAGATTATCACCGGAAAAGCCCAGATCGCCCCGGCGTACCTGGCCGAACTTGAGCAGTTGCTGCATACGCTGTCGGGCAAGGTTGGAGGGAATGGCGAAACCGATGCCGACGTTGCCTTCACGACCGACAATGGCGGTGTTGATGCCGACCAGTTCGCCCGCCAGGTTGATCAGGGCGCCGCCGGAGTTGCCGGGATTGATGGCGGCGTCGGTCTGGATGAAATCTTCGTACTCCTCGATCCCGAGTCCCTGCCGGCCGAGGGCGCTGACGATACCGGATGTCACGCTGTGGCCGAGACTGAACGGGTTGCCGATGGCGATTACAAAATCGCCCTGGCGCAATTGGTCGGAATCAGCAATGGGCAGGGCGCTGAGATCCGGCGCTTCGACGCGGAGCAGGGCGATGTCGGTTTCCGGATCACTGCCCAGTAAAATGGCGTCAACTTCGCGACCGTCATGCAGGCCGATCCGGATCCGGTCCGCGTGTTCAATGACATGATGATTGGTGAGGATATAGCCCTGTCTGGCGTCAACAATGACCCCTGAGCCGAGGCTGTTGAAGTTGCGATAGCGGGGCTGCTGTCGCAAAAAGCCGAAAAAGGGATCCCGGGACAGCGGGCTCTGGACCCTGCCCGAGGTGGCAATATTGACGACGGCGGGTGTGACCCTGGCAATCAGCGGGGCCAGGCTTGGCAGCGGCTTGCCATCAACGACGTCGGGCAGTGCGGCACTGGCGGACGTGGCCAACATGAGGACGGAAACAAGGCTAAACAGGATCTTCATAGCGCAATCTGAAAGTAACGGGTACGAAAACTGGATACGGTGTCGGGCCTACTCCGCGTAGTCCTTGGGCGCGGCCGGTGCCGACTTTTCGCCGCTATCCTCGCCTGCGCCCTCGTCGCTGTCAACCGCATCGCCAACCGCACTGCCTCCCACGGAAGCCAGCTTGACAGCGGGCTTTACCTGCTCGAATGCATCGGGGTCAGGAGCCCCGGGATGCGCCGGAGTGTCAATGTCCGGAGAGGGCGCTACCGGCCCGGCATCCAGCGGTTTCGGTGTGATCTCGACATCCGGTGTCTGCTCGGTCGGCACAGCTTCCTGCTGCGGGGGCAGGCCCGGCGTGGCAACCGGCATGGCGGACTCCAGCCTGAGGCGGGCTGTGTCGCCCTCGCAGAGCCGGTTGGCGCCCTGCGCCAGGTGATCGTAGAGGTGCCGGTAATGGTTGGTCAGATCGCCAAACAACTGTGCCGTCTCGGAAAAATGCTGATTGACCTGCTGCCGGTAGGCTTTGATCTCTTCGTCTTTTTCCGCGAGGTTCGCCTGCAGTTGTTCGGCGTGCTTGCGACCGGTTGAAAAATGGCGTCCCGCAAAAAAGCCGGCGGCGCCGACGAGTGCGACAACCAGGAGCCATAAAATCGCCATCAGGTTTTCCTTTGCAACTGAAAATTGGACTTGTCATGATTATGCAAAGTTAAGATCAGGTTTACCAATGATTTTGCCTCGCGGTATTCTCGGGCACATGACCAGCGGCAACAGATTGGCCGGCAGATAACAAACAGACACAACGGGAGAGTCCTTGATGACCTGGAAGCATCACCACTATGCCCAGATTTTGCTGGGCGTATTTCTGGTCGAGGCTGTGTGGCTGGCCATCGATCCACATGATCGCAAGGATTGGCTGCTGGAGAACGTGCTGACCGTCGCGACCCTGGTACTTCTGGTTGCAACCTACCGGACATTCCCGTTTTCGCGCATTTCCTATACCTTGATCTTCCTGTTTCTTTGCCTGCACGAAATCGGCTCCCACTATACCTACGCCAAGGTTCCCTATGATGCCTGGTCCTTGTCCTGGCTAGGTTTTTCCATTAACGATGCCTTTGGCTTCGAGCGTAATCATTTTGACCGCCTGGTGCATTTTCTCTACGGTCTGCTGCTGGCGTATCCCATCCGGGAGGTCTTTATCCGCATTGCGGATGTCAGGGGATTCTGGGGATATTTCCTGCCGCTGGATCTGACCATGTCTACGTCCATGCTTTACGAGCTGATTGAATGGGCGGTCGCGGAACTGTTCGGCGGCGATCTCGGCATGGCCTATCTGGGCACCCAGGGCGATGTCTGGGACGCCCACAAGGATATGGCGCTGGCCAGCCTGGGTGCCTTGATCGCCATGCTGGTGACGGCGTTCGTCAATGCCCGTCTGCACCGGGATTTTGCCCGGGAGTGGCGCGACAGTCTGGAGGTCAAACAGGTGCGGCCACTGGGCGAAGAGGAACTTGGAAGGATGGTCGAGGGCCAATCCCGATAACGTCAGATATTCCGAAAAAAAAGGGAGACCGAAAGGCCTCCCCTTGATGTCGTAACCCGTCGGGACGACTAGTTACACTTCTTGCCTTTACAGGGCTTCGGTTCCGGACCGGGATCGCCGCCGCCGTCGCCACCGTTACAAGGGTTGGCGGTCAGGTAATCGACGGCGTCCTTGGCCTGAACCAGACCATAGCCGTAAAAGTCATCCCGTCCCGCGGCACCCAGGTCTTCCGCAGTCGCCGACAGGGCGTTGCGGATTTCCGATGCGGAGCAGTTCAGGTGATGGCTCCAGACCAGTGCCGCCACGCCTGAGACGTGGGGGGTCGCCATGGAGGTACCGTCGAAGTAGGCGTAGTTGCCGGCACCGATAGTTACCGTGGTGCTCTGGCCGAGCTTGCCGAGCATGGCCGCACCGTCGGTATCGCTGACGCCGACGCCGGGAATGGCCACGGGTGTTTCACCGAAAGTGCCGCTGAGCGCGCCGGGCTCGTTGTTGTAGATAACTGCGGCAATGCCGCCGCCGGCCGCGCAATTGTTGGCCTTGTCCGCGAAGCTGATGACGCCGCGTTCGATCAGGCAGACCTTGCCTGCTGCGTCGGCGCAGGGCGCTTCACCGGTGCCGCAGTCAGCGAGTACGCCGGTTTCAGTACCCTGTACAGAGCCTTCCATGCCCAGTGCGGAAAACTCACTGCCACCGGCATTGACGCTCGCGACCTGCGCCGTACCCATGGGTACGGAAGACAGTACGGCAACGCCCGGTCCCGCCAGTTCAACCTGGCTGGTGTACTGGGAGAAATCCGCAACCTGCTTGTTGGAGTCGACGGCCGCGACGGACACCACGCCATCGTAGGATGCCGGGTAGGAGTGTCGGTTGTTGCCGTCGTTGCCAGCCGCGGCGATAGAGAGGACGCCGTTGCTCAAAGCGGATGCGAAGGCGTTCTTTTCAGTGCGATTGGAACGACTGCCGCCGAGGCTCATGCTGATGACGTTGGAGCCGGCATCCAGACAGTTATCCAGGGCGGTAACCAGACCGGAGGAATAAGCCCAGCCATCGGCGTCAAACACCTTGATGATGTGCAGGTTGATATTGCCGTTGGGCATGACACCGACAACGCCGGTGCCATTGTTCAGCGCGGCGACAGTTCCGGCAACGTGAGTGCCGTGATGATTTTCGTCGGTATACCAGTTGCCTGTTCCCGGGTCATTGGTGCCGGAAACCATGTTGCCGCCAAGATCTTCATGGGCCAGCTCGTAGCCGGAGTCAATGATACAGACCTTGCGATTGCTCGCGCCGGCGTCGCTGAGCTGATCGGCCTGCACCATGGGGATCCCGTAGGGCGTGGTCTGCGCCATCAGGGGATAACGTTTGACGTCTTCTTCAATGAATTCGACGTTGGGGTTTTTGCGCAAACCTTCAAGAGCCTTGGCCGACATTTCCACCGCGACGGCGTTGTGTCGGGCAAGATCCAGCTTGACCTTGCCGCCTTTACCCTTGACCGCGGTCTTGACGGTTTGGCCGTGACCTTTTTTGAATTTGACAATATAGCGGTCATTGTCAGCCATTGCCGAGGCAGAGCCTGCGGCGAGGCCGATTGCAACGGCAGCCCCTATCAGTTTTCTGTTAAATTTTGACATTCAATTTTTACCTGATTTGATTTTGATATAAATACCTACCTGGTAGCCTGGTGAGCGGGCCACCTCCCATTTGATCACTGGATAATTGCGCCAACGGAGAAAGATCCTGCTTTCCTGCTTTTATTATTACGAGGACGCGGGCGCAGTTCAGCGTTACCGATTCTCAAAGATATCCCATCCGCAAACAAGTATGAATGCGACGTAAATTGTACCGATTGCGACAAACTGGTAGGGTGCAATCAGTTTTCCTGCAAACCGGGTACCCCGTCATCCACTCTGCATTCCTTGCTACCGGCCCCCATCGCCAGCAGAAGCTGCTCTTGTTCAGCACGGATGCCGGCTATCGACGCTCTCTGTCCCGGATGCTGGAGCCTTTGTTTCAGTTACAAACGGCAACCACTGAAATAGCCTCTCTGGCGGCACTGACCCCAATTCCCGACCTGGTAATCTGCGACGCCGTCTTTCAACAGGCGTCGGCGATGAGAATACTCAACCATATCAGGGGAACCGGGGACCTGTCGGCAGTGCCGGTGGTGCTGGTTGAAGCGCCCGGTGCCCGGGTAGACCGGATCGAGGCGTATCACT
>JASBTO010000185.1 GCA_030148365.1 Kangiellaceae bacterium | reverse complement strand
GCTGCAGTCAGCGCCCGGCGGCGTCGCCCAGGTACGGGAGAGCGCCGCCCAACTGGTACGCTTTGCCAAGCAGAGCGGCACGACCCTGCTGGTGGTCGGCCATGTCACCAAGGACGGCGCCCTGGCCGGCCCGAGGGTGCTCGAGCATATGGTCGATGCCGTGCTCTATTTTGAAGGCGAGCGGGATGGTCGGCTGCGCATGTTGCGGGCGGTCAAGAACCGTTTTGGTGCCGTCAATGAACTGGGCGTCTTTGCGATGACCGACGAGGGCCTCAAGCAGGTCAAGAACCCTTCCGCCATGTTCCTGTCGCGCTATGCGAAACCCGTGTCCGGCTCGGTGGTGATGGCCACCTGGGAAGGTACCCGACCGATGCTGGTGGAGATCCAGGCGCTGGTCGACGATTCCCATATTGCCAATCCGCGGCGGGTCGCCGTGGGTCTGGAGCAGAACCGGCTGGCCATGTTGCTGGCAGTATTGCATCGCCATGGTGGCGTCGCCACTTTTGATCAGGATGTGTTTTGCAATGTCGTGGGCGGCGTCCGGGTGATGGACACGAGCGCCGATTTGGCCCTGTTGCTCGCGATCGTGTCGAGCCTCAAAAACCGGGCCCTGCCGGAAGGATTGCTGGTCTTTGGCGAGGTCGGTCTGGCGGGTGAAATCCGCCCCGTCGCCAACGGTCAGGAGCGTCTCAAAGAAGCGGCCAAACTCGGCTTCAAGCGGGCGCTGGTTCCGGAGGCAAACAGACCGGGGCAAGCTTTCGGGGATCTGGAAGTGGTTGGCGTCAGCCGCCTGGAGCAGGCGCTGGAGTCTCTTGCCTGAATCGAGTCAAGCAGTCCAGCTGCCCGATCGGGCGGCTGGATGGTTTGAGGGTTGCGGTCACACCAACAAGAGAAGGCCGGGATTGAATCCCGCCGGGATCAGGCCGCGCTGAGTTTTGACAACTCCTGCTCCACCTGTTCCGGATCGCCGAGATTGGCTTCCAGCACCCGGCGCAGATTAATCAGGCTGTCGAGATCGATCTGTTCACAGCGCAATCCGACGATGCCTTTTTCCTGGCGCATGATGATGACATTCATATAGATGGTCGGGCCGGGGCTGCCGAGCTCGATATGAAGTTCCATGGGTACTTCCGGTAACTCGCTGTCCACATTCACCTGGGCCCCGCGCAGGGAAAGATCCTGAACCTGGCAGGATACCCTGTGGTCCTCCCATTGCAGGTGGGCGTCGGTGATGTAGTCAATACGGCTGAATTGGCGCAATTTGGTCGGGTCCTGAGTCATCCTGATATTCTTTTTTTGACAGGTATAACGACAGCCTAGCAAAAAATACAGCCTCAGGAACCTACCTTTGTCACAAATTCACGCCATTTTTCGATACTTGATCCGGTGCGGTTGTTCCGCGTCCGCGCCCAGGCGCCGTTTCTTGTCCTGCTCGTAATCGGCGTAGTTGCCTTCAAACCAGACCGTCTGGCTGTCTCCCTCAAAGGCCAGAATGTGGGTCGCGATCCGGTCCAGGAACCAGCGATCGTGAGAGATCACGACGGCACAGCCGGGGAACGCGAGCAAGGCATCTTCAAGGGCCCGCAAGGTCTCAACGTCCAGATCGTTGGTTGGCTCGTCGAGCAGCAGGACATTGCCGCCGGCGCGCAGCAGTTTGGCCAGGTGTACCCGGTTACGTTCGCCGCCGGACAGATCCTTGATAAATTTCTGCTGATCGGTGCCTTTGAAGTTGAAGCGTCCGACATAGGCCCGGGAAGGCACCGTGTAGTTACCGACGGTAATCATGTCGAGGCCATCGGAGATTTCCTGCCAGACCGTATTGTCGCCATTCAGTGAGTCGCGGCTCTGATCCACATAGGCCAGTTCGACGGTTTCACCGATAGAAATCTCGCCGGCATCGGGTTGCTCCTGACCGGTGAGCATCTTGAACATGGTCGACTTGCCGGCGCCGTTGGGGCCGATAATGCCGACAATGCCACCCTGGGGCAGATTGAAATTCAGATCATTGACCAACACCTTGTCGCCGAAACTTTTCTTGACGTTGCGGGCTTCAATCACCTTGGTGCCGAGTCGCGGTCCGGGTGGAATATACAGTTCGTGGGTTTCATTGCGCTTCTGGAATTCCTGGGAAGCCAGTTCATCGAAGCGGGCGACACGGGCCTTGCTTTTGGCCTGGCGTCCCTTGGGGTTGGCGCGTACCCATTCCAGTTCCTCTTTCATGGCCTTGCGATGGGCACTTTCCTGTTTCTCTTCCATCTCCAGGCGCTGGCCTTTCTGCTCCAGCCAGGAAGAATAATTGCCTTCCCAGGGAATGCCGTGGCCGCGATCCAGTTCCAGGATCCAGCCGGCGGCGTTGTCGAGGAAGTAGCGATCGTGGGTCACGGCAACGACCGTGCCCTTGTAGTCCTGCAGAAACCGCTCCAGCCAGGCGACGGACTCGGCATCCAGATGGTTGGTCGGTTCATCGAGGAGCAGCATGTCCGGTTTGGAGAGCAGCAGTTTACAGAGCGCTACCCGGCGCATCTCACCGCCTGACAGATGTTTGACATTGGCGTCCCACGGCGGCAGGCGCAAGGCGTCGGCGGCGCGCTCGAGGGTATTGTCGAGACTCCAGCCATCCACGGCGTCAATCTTGTCCTGCAGTTCCGCCTGCTCGGCGAGGAGTTTGTCGAAATCGGCGTCGGGCTCGCCAAAGGCGTTGGAGATTTCGTCGAAACGCTTCAGCACGGCCTTGATCTCGGCCACGCCTTCCTCGACATTGCCGCGCACGTCGAGATCCGGATTCAGGTGCGGCTCCTGGGGGAGGTAGCCGATATTGATGCCGGGCTGGGGGCGGGCTTCGCCCTCGAAATCCTGGTCTACCCCGGCCATGATGCGCAGCACGGTCGACTTGCCGGCACCGTTGAGACCCAGCACGCCGATTTTGGCGCCGGGATAGAAGGACAGGGAGATATCCTTGATGATGGTTTTGTTGGGTGGCACGATTTTGCTCACCCGGTTCATGGTGTAGATGTATTGCGCCATGGGAGGCCCTGAGAGTCGATGGTGAAAATAAAAGTGGGCCATTTTACCCCTTCAGGGAGAAGGAGTGTACCGTTCCGCTCGGATTTGACCCGGATGCCGGCCGCGCCCCCGGAGCCCGCGCCGGCTCGGGAGTCGATTGCAGCGGCCGGCAAGGTGTTCTACATTGCCAACAGACCGGGACCGGCGCACAGCCAACCAAAAAACTCCAAGGGATCAGAAATGAGCAACGAGCTGAAGCGAATAGTGCGGAGCAAGTATCGGGCGGTGTGGGTGATGGCCGCAATTTTGATGGCCGGACAAATTACGGGTTGTGTGCAATTGGCATCCCGCTATCAATGCGTATCGGACGCGGAAATTTACCGGGCAGCGGACGACCGGGATATCAGCGCTCCGGCTCTGCAGGAAGGTCTGGCATGTCCCGACTCCGGCACGGTCAGGACTGCTTTGACCGCCGCCGGCCGCATTGGCGGCGAGCAGGCGGTCAGTCTCATCAGGCCGTCTCTTGGCCACAGCCGTGACGCAGTCCGCGAACAGGCGGCGTTCGCCCTCGGCATTTCCGGGCATGCCTCGGCGGTCCCGGCACTGGAGTCCCTGCTGGCATCGGAGTCTGATGGTGCAGTCCGTGCCCGGGCTTTTCTGGCGCTTGGCAACCTCGGTGGGGAGCAAGCCCTCGGCATCCTGCAGCAGGCACTCGCCAGTCGTCCGGGTGCCGTGGAGGCGGCCGGCATCTTGCAAGGGCTGGGTACCGCCTTTGCCTATCGCCGTACCGGCAAATTTGACGCCACGGGCCTTGACCCGGAGGTACTGCTTGATTATCTCGGTAAGCGGGAATCGGCATTGCCCGCGGCCTTTGCGTTGGCGCGGGCACCGCAATTACCGGACTGGCTTCCGGAAGCTCGCCTGATCGCGGCCTGGCAACAGGTGTCCGACCAGCAGGCAAGGGCCTATCTGGCCCGCGCGTTAGGACAATACCGCAGTGAAGCGGTGGTGGCCCTGTTGGACTCTGCGAGCCGGGATTCGGCCGTCAATGTGCGTATCGAGGCTACCCGGGCCCTGTCCCGGTTCAGAGATTTGCCGGAAGCCAAGATGCTGGTGATGGCTGCCCTCGATGATCAGGAGCCGCATGTTCAGGCCACCGCATTGCAGGCGATTGGCAGTCTTGGCGTCACTGAACCGGAACAACTGCAGCGGGTGGAGGAGTTTCTGACTTCAGAGTCACCCTGGTTACGGAGTCTCGCTCTGCAAGCCATGGCGACCATCGATCCGGCCCGTGGTCTGGCCCTGGCAAGGCAGTGGCTGGAGTCCGGCGACACAGAGCCGCAAAGGGTCGCCATCGGGGTCCTCGGAAATATGGCGCCTGCCGAAAGCCGCCGCATCCTGTCCGCCTATGCTGACAGTAACGACGCGATCCTGCGCCAGGCAGCCTGCTCGGTGAACCGCCAGTGCCCGGAGCCGCAGAGCGGGCCGAAGCGCTGGCCACCGGCGGCACAGCTTGAGCCCTTGCCTCAGCGGGTCACCCTGCGCACCAGCAGGGGCGACATTGTGATAGCGCTGTTCGAAGATACGCCCTATACCAGCCGCAGCATCGTCGAACTGGCGCGATCCGGCTACTATGACGGCAGTTTTTTCAGCCGGGTGATCCCCAATTTTGTTGCCCAGGGTGGAGATCCCGTTGGTGACGGCAGCGGCAGTGTTGAGTTCACGCTGCGTGAAGAATTGTCAGCGCGGAGCCACCGGCCCGGTACGGTCGGCCTCGCCACCAGCGGCAAGGATACCGGCGGCGCCCAGTTTTTCATCAATACCGCCCCCAACCTTCATCTGGACAATAACTACACACTGTTCGGGGAGGTTATCTCGGGGTTGGATGTCGCGATGAAGCTGCAGCAGGGGGACCGGATCTTGGGCATTGAATAATCGCCCGGGGCCTTGTTTTGTGAGAGCGAGGGTATCGAACCGGGTCGGTCAGGGATTTTTACAGCCCCGGCAAGACTCAGTTGTTGAGCGGCTCAGGGTAAATGGCTTCGAGGTGACACGAAGTCTTTAAAATGCAGGGAAACAGGCCACATGGACATGGTGTGGAAGCTTTTTATATCTCATCAAGCGATTATTATTGTGATTTAATTGGCAAAATGATTCAGGAAATTTTACAACTCTTCTGCCGGCTGCTGGTAAATTCAAGGTTTTTCAGCAGCTTGAGATCTTGGCACAGTTAATGCTTATTGTTTTTACAAACACCCATTCCTCTCAATTAGCAAGTTTCATGCAGGGAGTTTGCCATGAAAAAACTGTTCCAAACCGGTAAGTGGCTGATCGGCGCAATGCTCGCCCTCGCCTTTACCAATGTCTATGCGATACCCAGTTTGCAGGTTTACGTCGAAGGTGGCACCTACGACGCTGTTTCAGAGACCTGGGTAGTGGAAAACACCAACAGTGTCACCATCTGGGTAGTTGGCGATACCGATGCCCCCGGACCCAAGCCGGACGGTATCTATGACGTCACTCTGGTGTTGAGCACCATCGGTGGAGACCTGGGTTCCGTGTCACTGACATCGGCCACGGCCGTGGGCGTGACCGATCCTTCTGTCCCGATCGACGCCATTCTTGGCCTTGGCGGCGCTGGTGGCCATCCGGAATTGGCCGACCATGGCATTTTCAATATGCCCGGCATCCTGTGGCAGGAGTACGGACTCGGTGACATGACCCTCATGGATTCTCCCATCGGTGATGCAAACGGCAGTTCCACCTGGCCGACCGGCGGCGATCCGGACGCAACTACCATGGGTCAGATTAACGCCTATACACTGGAGATAGTCGGCGATTACGACTTTTTACATATCGACGGTTATGGCTGGCTCTTTGACGGAGACAAATGGGTATTCGCTCCCTTTTCCCACGATGGTGAGCTCACCTGTTGTGGCGATGAGCCACCGGATTTGCCGGTGCCTGAGCCGGGTTCCTTGCTGATTCTGGGACTGGGTTTGTTAGGCCTGGCCGGAATCAGGCGACGTCGCTAGCGGCATTAGCTTCAATGTTCAAAAACGCTCCAGATTCTGGAGCGTTTTTGATTGGGAGCAACTGGACAAGCGGTGTCAGTGTTTTTTACATTATTTATAGTCGCTTTGAGATAAGGAAATTAATAATCAAGGTTTTTCAAAGAGATAGGAATGTGGCTTGATTGTTGCTTCAGAAAGTAGCAAGGCATACAGGAATCCGGTTTCAGACAAGGCCTGACCGCCGTAAACCGGAAACAGGCAAATGGGCAGGGAGAGAAATCATGATTAGAAGAATGGCAGCCATATTGGTGATGCTTACCGGAATGGCTTGGGGTGGGAGCGTTTTAGCGGTGGTTCAGTATGCGGATGACCCTGACAACAGGGATAATTCTGGCGGTATCTCAGACGCTCCGATGGAAAGCCCCATCATGTCGATGGGGGCGACCGGTCCGGCCGGGGATTTGCTGGACGCCACCATGACAAATCCGGATATGGATATGGAAGCCGGGTTCAGTAGTCTGTCGGAACTGGCCGGAGTGTGTAGCAAAGCCAACAACTGTGATCACATGCCGGTTGCGACGCTTGCGCTCATGACCTTTGTGGACAAATCCGTCAGCGGCGGAGGTAACCCGCTTCTGGAAATTGCGGACACCACACCGCCAGCTCCCGATGCTCCCGGTGCGATACCGGAGCCGAACAGCTTGCTCATTCTCGCTCTGGGTTTGCTGGTGATAGCGTTCCGCAAATTCCGATAATCTGACCAACACAAAAAAACGACCTTGCCTCCGGGCAAGGTCGTTTTTTTATGACTTTTTTCGGAGTCTGCTACATGGCAGGCTCAGGCTGCAGGACTTTTGGCTCTTCACAGGTATAATGGCATCAATTTTGGCCTGACAGGCTTTATTGATGGGGCACATCCACAAAAATAACGACAACAGCAAAAGACTGTTTTGGGCCTTGCTCCTTACCGCCGGATTCATGGTCGCCGAGGTGGTCGGTGGTCTGCTGGCCAACTCCCTGGCGCTATTGGCCGATGCCGGTCACATGCTGACGGACAGTGCGGCTCTGCTACTGGCTTTTCTGGCTCAGAAGATCTCCGCCAGACCCGCCGATCACAAGCGCAGTTACGGTTACTCACGTTTCCAGGTGTTGGCGGCATTCGCCAACGGCATGGCCCTGATCCTGATCGTCATCTGGATCCTGATTGAAGCCATTCAGCGACTGTATGATGCCCCGGAGGTCGCGGGCAGGACCATGTTGGTTGTCGCGGGTGCCGGACTGCTCGTGAATATTCTCGTGTTTTCCATTCTCCACCGGGGCGATCGGGATAACGTCAATATCCGCGGCGCGCTCTTGCATGTGCTCGGTGATCTGCTCGGTTCCGTTGGCGCTATCGTTGGCGCACTGGTGATTCTCGCCACCGGCTGGATGCCGATTGACCCCATCCTCTCGGTACTGGTATCCCTGCTGATCTTGCGCAGCGCTTGGCGACTGGTTCGCGAATCGGTCCATATTCTGCTCGAAGGCGTACCGCCCCACCTGGATATCGAAGCCCTGAAAACTGATATCTGCGCCCGGGTACCGGAAGTCAAAAATGTGCATCACGTCCATGCCTGGAGCCTGTCGGGTGATTCGCCCATGCTGACCCTGCATGCGGAAGTCAGCGACAGCAGCGATCCGGATAGGGTGCTGAAGGCCATTAATGAGTACTTGCATGACGAGTACCAGATTGAACATTCAACCATTCAGATTGAGAAAGCTTACTGTGGTTAACACGATAATGAAGAGAGCGACAGAACTCCGAAACACCATCCGATTCCTGTTTGCCGTTCTGGCAATGGGATTGATGGCCGGCTGTGCCGGTCACAAACCGTCCAATGTCGAGAATCTGTGTGATGTACTGGATGACGAGGACTGGTATGAGGCGGCATTGGACTCGCAAGAACGTTGGGGCACGCCGGTCCATGTGCAACTCGCGATTATGCATCAGGAATCCCGTTTCGTGGATGACGCCAAGCCGGCGCGACGGAAAATTCTCGGTTTTATTCCGGGGCCGCGGCCGTCATCCGCCTACGGATTTGCCCAGGCCATTGACGAAATATGGGATGAGTACCGCCGCGCCAGCGGCAATGGCGGCGCCGATCGGGATGACTTTGACGACGCCATGGATTTTATCGGCTGGTATACCTTCGAGACCCACCGCAAACTGGGCATTTCCAAGTGGGATGCGCGTGCCCAGTATCTCGCTTACCACGAGGGTCGCGGTGGCTATGCCCGTGGCACCTTCCAAAGCAAACCCTGGCTGATAGGCGTCGCCAACAAGGTGGCCGCCAAGGCCAGCCGCTACTCCGCACAATACAAACAATGCAAGTCGCGGCTGGATGAGCTGGATGACTGGTTCTGACCACGGGTTTCGACGTGAATTGATTGTTTTCTTAACCGTAATTTCAAGGTTCGCAATCCGGCGCACAGCCTGGCATCGGGCCTGTCGTCTGAGGTCGATTGTAAGGTAATGGCAAAAACTTTCGGTTACAATGGTCGGCCAAATTTTCATGCTCAAACCACGAGGACATTTTTCATGCTCCGCGACTCAACGCCGCTTGCCGACTTCGACCCGGAATTGACCGAAGCCATCGAGGCTGAACAGAAACGTCAGGAAGAGCATATCGAACTGATTGCCTCGGAAAACTATACCAGCGGCCGGGTCATGGAAGCGCAGGGTTCGGTGTTGACCAACAAGTACGCGGAAGGCTATCCCCACAAACGTTATTACGGTGGTTGTGAATACGTGGATGTCGCCGAGGAACTG
>JASBTO010000181.1 GCA_030148365.1 Kangiellaceae bacterium | reverse complement strand
GCCTTCGCGTTCATCTACATCTACATGCCCAATACCAAGGTCAAATTCCGCTCCGCATTTATCGGCGGCCTGGTCACCGCCGTGGCCTGGAAGACCATGGGCTGGGTGTTCGCCGAATTTGTCGCCAACTCGTCGAGCCGGGCGGCAATCTACTCCGCTTTTGCCTCCATCCTGATCTTCATGTTGTGGCTGTACCTCGGCTGGCTGGTGCTGCTGGTCGGTTCCACTATCAGCTACTATCATCAACACCCGCAACACAGCCTGATCGATCCGGGCAAGCTGCGGCTCAGCAACCGGGCCCGGGAAAAGCTCGGCCTGACCCTGCTCTACCATATCGCCCGCGCCTTCGATGCGGGAGAGAAACCCTGGACCACGGACAGATTTACCGACAGCCTGCAACTGCCGGTGAAATTTATCGACGAGCAACTGGATGTACTGATCGCCGCAAACCTGGTGATCTGTACCGATCACAACCCGCCACAGTTACTGCCGGCGCGGCCCCTTGAAAAAATACCGCTCGACGAAGTCCACGACCTGTTGCGGCGGTCGACCAACCGCAAAACCCTGAGTGCCGAAAAGATTGCCTCGGTAACGCCGGTGGACACGGTCACCGAGCGCGTCCAGGCCGCCATTGATTCGGCGCTGACGGGCAGCACCCTCAAGGATCTGGTCGAGGCACAGGAGCTTCGGGAGGAGCCGGTTGCCGGGCCCGCAGTGGCAACCCGGCAGTGAGCGCCAACGCCGATTACTGACCGTTCGCGGACTCCGTTTCCACGAGCCTATAAATATCGCCGCTCAGGGACACGATATAGAGTTCGCCATCCCCGTCTTCACCAAAAGAACTGACTGACGGCACCATGGCAATTTCCGTATTGGACTGCACACTGCCGCCGGAATATTCCAGCGCCCAGATGCGGCCGGAACAATAATCACCATAGATATACTGCCCCTGCAGTGACGGCAACAGGCTGCCCCGGTAAACATAGCCACCGGTGATCGAGCAGCCCAGGCTGTGGCTGTACTCGTAAACCGGCGGCGTAAAAGCGCTGGGCGGCAGACTGTTGCCGGAATCGTTAAAGGGCATGGTTCCCTCGAAAACCCGCCAGCCGTAATTGCCGCCTTTGGTGATGATATTGATTTCCTCCAGAGACGCTTCCCCAACATCCCCGAGCCACAGCTGCCCGCTCTGCCGATCAAAGGAAAACCGGTAGGGATTACGCAGGCCAAAAGCCCAGATTTCTTCGCGCACCCCGCCACCTTCGCCAACGAAAGGGTTGTCAGCGGGGATCCCGTAAGGGCTGCCCCCATCGGGGTCGATCCGCAGCAGCGCACCCAGCAAAGTCGTGGGGTCCTGGGCGTTGTTGTCCGGATCTCCCGAGCCGCCGCCATCGCCGAGGCCGATGTACAACATGCCATCGGGTCCGAATTCGATCATGCCGCCATTGTGATTGCTGAAAGGCTGGGCCACTTCCAGCAGAATTTCCTCGCTGTCCGGATCGGCTTCAAGGGCCCCGTCCATCTGGTAGCGAGCGATGACCGAGCGCCGGGGCGGGATCGCCGAGTAGTGGACGTAGAAGCTGCCATTACTGGCAAAGTCCGGATCGAAAGCCAGACCCAGCAAGCCCTGCTCGCTGCCGCTGTTGACCCGGCTACGGATATCAAGAAAGGTTGTCGCGGTGCTGGTGGCAGGATCGTTGGTAAAGCGCTGAATGCGGCCCGATTGCTCGACCACCAGTAACTGATCCGGCTGCGTCGGCAATGCCGTCAGGTACAGGGGATCGGTGAAGACAAGACCGGGAAAGGCCACTTCTGCGCTGTAGGAGACCGTCGTCGTGACCGGAGGTGGCGGGCTGACTGCGGTATCGTTACTGCTGCTGCCGCCTCCGCCGCCGCAGTTGACCAGCAGCATTCCGGTGCTGACCAGAATTCGCAGACGAAGGTTGATATCCATGTCTGAACCTCCTTGTGTTGTCTCCTCTATGATTCCCCAAGGCGGCGTCAATTGCCAGTCCGGGATCGATGAGGGAAAAATACAAGCGCTTGTCAGGTTCAGGAACGGCGCGGTGGGCCGGGCCGGCGGTTATCGCTTCCAGGGATTGCGGGCCTTGCCGGGTACCTTTTTCTTCGGCTGGCTTTTCGAGCGGGCCGCATGGGTGTTGACGTCAAGCTTGACTTCGTCCGCCAGCCGCTTGACCTCGTTACCTTCGAGTTCCTGCCAGCGCCCCCGGGACAGGGATCGGGGCAAGCCGAAGGGGCCATAGGCGATCCGGGTCAACCGGGCGACGGCGACATTCTGGGATTCCCACAAACGTCGCACTTCCCGGTTCTTGCCTTCCAGCAACGTCACTTCATACCAGTGATTGCTGCCTTCGCCGCCACAGTCGCGGATCTGGGTGAAATGGCACATGTCGCCGTCCAGCTCCACCCCGTTTTTCAGGTTGCGCAGCATTTCCGCGGTGACCTGCCCATTGACCCGGGACGCGTAGCGGCGCTCGATCTGGTAACTCGGGTGCATCAGCCGATTGGCGAGTTCACCGTTGTTGGTGAACAGCAGCAGTCCGCTGGTATTGATATCGAGGCGGCCGATACTGATCCAGCGGCCGTCCCGGATATTGGGCAGGTTGTCAAAAACGGTCTTGCGACCTTCCGGATCCTTGAGGGAGCAAATTTCTCCGACCGGCTTGTGATAGGCAATCACCCGGGTCTTGAGTGCCGCCTCCGGCTTGACGCTGATCAACTTGCCATCGGCGCGGATCTGCTCCTCACCGGTGACCCGATCGCCCAGGGTCGCGATCTTGCCGCCCACGCTGACCCGGCCTTGCTCGATCCAGCGTTCCATTTCCCGGCGGGAGCCGACGCCGGCCCGGGCCAGAACTTTTTGCAGTTTTTCACTCATGAGCAGTATCCGGTGCAGGCATGGCGTCAGGCCACGCTGGAGGTAGTTTTTACTTCGTTCGCTTCATAGTCGTCGTCCGGCGCGTCGTCTTCGGACAGATCAGACGTTTCGGCTCCGGACTCTGCTTGCACAGCCCGTGACGCTTCCGGGCCAGCCTCGGCAACCCCGTTATCCTCGCCAGCAAGATCGGCCGGCTCCGGGGCTCCCGGATCAGCGGCTTGCCTGTCGCCGGTATCCTCGCCGGAGGTCTTCTCACCTGCAGAGTCATCCCCGGCGGCTATCTGTGCGCTATCTGCCGGCGCGGATTTGTCACCGTCACTACCGGATTCGAGTTGCAATTCCGGATTCAGATTGTCCAGATCCCGCAATTCCGCCAGAGACGGCAATTCATCCAGACTCCGGAGACCGAAATAGTCGAGGAAATCCTTGGTGGTCGCGTACAGGGCGGGCTTGCCGGGGACATCCCGGTGACCCACCACCCGCACCCACTCGCGCTCGGTGAGGGTCTTGATAATACTCGACGAGACGGACACGCCCCGTACCTGCTCGATCTCGGTCCGCGTAATGGGCTGCCGGTAGGCGATCAGCGACAGGGTTTCCAGCAGCGCGCGGGTATAGCGGGCCGGCCGCTCTTCCCAGAGTCGCGCGATCCACTCGGCGTAATCCTGGCGGGCCTGGTACCGATAGCCGCTGGCCACTTCCACCAGCTCGATGCCACGACCGTCGCATTCTTCCTGCAACTGGGCGAGGGACTTGCGGATATCGCCGGTGGCGGGCCTGGCGTCTTCTTCGAACAGTTCCTGCAGGCGCTGCAGGGACAGGCTGCTGCCGGCCGCCATCAGCGCCGCTTCCAGGATGCGTGCCAGTTTTTCGGGGTTCATGCTCATTGGGTCTTCGCTCTGATATGAATGGGGCCGTAGGCGTCGGTCTGGACCAGTTCCAGCAGGCTTTCCTTGGCGAGTTCCATGATGGCGAGAAAAGTCACCACCACGCCCATACGACCTTCCTCGACACTGAACAGGGAGGCGAAATCGCAGAAATTCTGCGCCGACAACCGCTCCAGTACCTGGCCCATCTTTTCCCGGACGGACAGGGTTTCGAATTCAATCTGGTGATGGCTGAACATCTCGGCGCGCTGCAGCACATCCCGCAACGCGAACAGGAGTTCCTTGATTTCCACATCGGGCTGGGGCTTGACGATATGCAACTCCGGCGCCTTGGCGCTGACCGCGAACACGTCCCGGTCCATGCGCGGCAGCTCGTCGATATCCTCGGCAGCCTGTTTGAACTGTTCGTACTCCTGTAGCCGCCGGATCAGATCGGCGCGCGGGTCATCTTCGTCATCATCAACGGGGGGCCGGGGCAACAGCACCCGGCTCTTGATTTCCGCAAGCAGTGCGGCCATCACCAGGTATTCCGCCGCCAATTCCAATTGCACCGTCTTCATCAGTTCCACGTACTCCATATACTGCTCGGTAATATGGGCAAGTGGGATATTGAGAATGTCGAGATTCTGGCGCTTGATCAGGTACAGCAGCAAATCCAGCGGCCCCTCGAAAGCTTCCAGAAATACTTCCAGGGCTTCCGGCGGAATATAGAGATCCTGGGGCAACGACTTGTAAGGCTCACCATTGACCAGCGCAAAAGGCATTTCTTCCTGCACCTGGTGGGACTGGCTGGCAATAGTCTCGGTTTCGCTCATAGTTCGCCTGTCATGATTGGATTCAGCCCGCAGCCTGCTGCCTAACGATAGGAAAGGCCCATGGCGCCACGTACGTCATCCATGGTTTCCCGGGCGACGTCCCGGGCTTTTTCGCAGCCTTCGGCCACGATGTTGCGCACCAGCTCCGGACTTTCCTCGAACTCCCGGGCGCGCTCCCGGAAAGTGCCGGTTTCCCTGGTCACTGCGTCAATGACCGGCTGCTTGCAATCCAGACATCCGATCCCGGCGCTGCGACAGCCCTTCTGGACCCAGTCCTTGACCTCATCCGGTGAGTAGATCTGGTGCAGACCCCAAACGGGGCATTTCTCCGGTTCTCCCGGATCAGTCCGGCGGACCCGGGCCGGATCCGTCTGCATGGTGCGGATTTTCTTTTCGACCGAAGCCGGCTCTTCGCGCATTTCAATGGCATTGCCGTAGGACTTGGACATCTTGTTGCCGTCCAGTCCGGGCATTTTGGAAACCGGTGTCAACAGTGCCTGGGGCTCCGGCAAGATCACTTTACCACTGCCGTCCAGCCAGCCATAGAGCCGATCCCGGTCATTGAGGGAGATATTGCCCTGATTTTCGACCAGGGCACGGGCCGTATCCAGCGCAGACTCGTCGCCCTCTTCCTGGAATTTTTTTCGCAAGCTACTGTAAAGCTTTGCATTTTTCTTGCCCATCTTTTTCAGGGCCTGGGCCACCCGATCTTCAAACCCGACTTCGCGACCATAAAGATGGTTGAAGCGGCGGGCGATTTCCCGGGTCATTTCCACGTGCGGTACCTGATCGGCCCCGACCGGCACCTGGGAGGCCTTGTACACCAGAATATCGGCCGCCTGCAGTAGCGGGTAACCGAGAAAGCCATAGGTGGAGAGGTCCTTTTCCTTGAGTTTTTCCTGCTGCTCTTTGTAGGTCGGCACCCGCTCGAGCCAACCCAGGGGAGTCAGCATCGACAGCAGCAGGTGCAATTCAGCATGCTCCGGCACCCGGGACTGGATAAATATGGTCGCCGAGCCTGGATTGATGCCGGCCGCCAGCCAGTCGATTACCGTATCCCAGACATGCTGCTGGATCTCCGACGGATCCTCGTAATGGGTGGTCAGGGCGTGCCAGTCCACTGCGGCAAAAAAACACTCGTACTCGTGTTGCATCTGCACCCAGTTTTTTAACACCCCGTGATAGTGGCCGAGGTGCAAACGCCCGGTCGGGCGCATCCCGGAAAGCACGCGCTGGTGCTGCATAACCATGGAACTCAAATTGACCTTCCCTCATTCACCAGGCCCGCGGGGCGGGACTGTATTGATATTAGCGTAAGGCGCCGTCGGCATCCTCTGGCGGGATGGGATGCGGCGCAAAAGCCGGCCATTATACCTGTGACCCGGTGGCTTGGTAACTGCTCAACCGGAAAAGCGGGACGGCCCGGCAAAAAGTCCTGCCCAAGGCCCCGACCCTATTCAAACCGGTCCGGATCCCCGGCGCCGCGCCGCGTCACCTCCGGGTAGCCGCTGGTCAAATCGACCACAGTGGTCGGCTCGCTGGGACAAAAGCCCCCATCAATCATCAAATCTATGCGGTTTTCCAGTTGTTCATAAATCTCGTTCGGCTCCAGCAGGAAGTCATCGCCGGATGGCAGCACCAGACTGGCATTCATCAGCGGCTCACCGAGGGCTTCCAGCAAGGCCTGGGCAATGGCATTGTCGGGTACCCGGATGCCAATGGTTTTCTTTTTCGGATGCAACAGGCGGCGGGGCACTTCACTGGTGGCACGCAGGATAAAGGTATAGGGGCCAGGCGTTGCATTCCGGATCAGCCGATAGGCGGTGTTATCCACCCGGGCATAGTTGGCGAGCTCGGAGAGATCCCGGCAGACCAGGGTAAAGTCGTGCTTGGCATCCAGTTCCCGAATGCGCCGGATCCGATCCAGCGCCGCCTTGTTGCCAATCTGGCACCCCAGGGCATATCCGGAATCCGTCGGATAGACAATTACGCCACCGCGATGCAGC